>JAKSIB010000024.1 GCA_024399065.1 Fibrobacter sp.
AAGTTCCTGGGTGGGTTCAAAGAGCATGCCCTTATTCGGGAGAGCTACCTTAATCATAGTTTAGCGTACACTTCTTCGAGGGTGAGACCTTTTTCTGCCATCATGCAGGCAACATAGTAGAGCACCTGGGACAGTTCCAGAGCCTGGTCGTCGCGAGTTTCGTAACGAGCGGCCATCCAGCTTTCGCCGGCTTCTTCAACCAGCTTCTTGCCGATGCCGTGTGCACCCTTCTTGAAAAGTTCAGTGGTGCTCTTGCCTTCGGGCATGGTTCTCTTGCGTTCGCAAACCAGCGCGTAGATTTCTTCAAATGTCATAATTGACCTCGTTTAGATTTTTATACGAGGTACAAGATAGAAAAATGGTGGCGACGGCAATGTGGCCCTGCTTTAGAATAGCATGGATATTGCGGCGCCTTTGTATTCGTCATAAAATAAGGGTGCAATGACGAATTGAAGGCTACTTGAAGAACTGCCGTGGGCGCCTTTTCTTGAGGATTTTTCCTTGTAGAAACTGTTGCCGATGTACCAGCCGATGGATGCTCCCATAAGAACCCCTGCCACGGCGTCGGAGAACCAGTGTGCTTCTCCCTTGGCGCCGAGAACCATGCTTGTTGCGACGTAGCCTGCGAAAAGGCTGCAACCTGCAATAACCCAGGGATTGTCCTGATGATAGCTGGCAATGCTCATGGCGAGGGCGGCATTTGTCATGGAGTGTCCTGAGGGCCAGCCGTAAAAAACACCTCGCCTGAAAAATCCCCACTTAAAATCTTGTGAAAGAGCCTTGGAATTTTCCTCGGCGTTGGGATGGGCTCTGCCTGAAATCGCTTTCAAAATATTGTTGTAAAGGAAGGCGACTGCGGTAGCCTGGGCCGCTACTGCTCCGGTGTTGTTCAATGTTTTATTTTTGCTGAAGAAGTACATGTATCCAGGAACGAGAATGGGGAAAAATGTCCCCATCATCATGCCCGGGGTAAACGCTATGTTAAAAGCAAGCCCAGATTGCCTTGCTGCAAATTTTGCAACACTCAAGTCTATGTCATTTGTTGACAGTAAATAGGTAGCGCCACCACCAACAGCGTGAAACGCCAAAGGCCAGCCGAATGCACTCCACAACATATTATGTCCAAGATGGTCGAAAGGTGAAAGTTCTTTTTCGGTGCTGGATATTGTTGCAACAGAGTTTTTGGTTGTACTATCTAAGACGGCAGTGGAATCCTCTTGCCCGTTTGCAAAAGTCGCTAAAGCTAAAATGATGAGTGCGGGGAGGATGTGTCGCATTTATTTGTCCGTATTCTAATGGTAAAAGTAATATATTTGTTTCTATGAAGTTGATTGCGAAAATTGCTGCTGTTGTTATTTGCCTTTGCGTGGCTGCTTTTATTTTGTTGCGAGGATTTCAGGAACCCGTTTCCGAGCCGTCCTCTGCGAAAAGAAGTTTGAATTTGTTCGAAACTGCCGATAGTGCGGATTTCATGATTGTCTACGCCGTGGGCCTTGGTGAAGTAAAACGTATGAGAACCATTGACGGCCGCCTCTATCGAAACTTTGTGCAATTACTCCGCACTAACCGTATGCAAGAAAATCTTCAGGATACTTTTGCAACAGAATGTAAGACTGGTGTTCGCATCGATTTTTATAAGGATTCCACTCTTATTGAAGAATTTCGCTTTGCGGATCGCATTGGTCGTGAAAATGTTCCGGGTGTTTGGATTCCGCGAAAACTTGCAAAGATTAACAAGTTCTTGAAGGATAATGGAGCTCAATTCGTTGCTTGCAAATCTGTTGTTGAAAATAATGGTGTTGACGTGCTTGATCAAGCGCTTGCTGAAGGCAAAAGACCAGTGCTTACTATGCCGAAGTTTGGTGCAAATCGTAAGTCTAGAAAAAATGCGGAACGTGATTCCTCTAGGGATAGCGTGGCTCGTGTTGCCGTAGGCCTCTCCAGGCTAGACTCTTCCGTGGAGGGAACGACGCAGGCTGCCTTGTCCCTTCTGGATGAAATGATTACGCCTCGGGATACTGCGGTGGGTGTGCCCTTGAAGGTCTTGATCGAAAAAGTGGACGGCGCCGAGATTTACGCCAGCTTGGATTCTTTGGGAAATAGTCTGGATGTTGTGACGTTGACGAAGGATCAGCTGGATGAATTGAAGTCCATCCTTGGTTGCGAAAGACTGGAAACCTTTGAATCCGGTGGCCGCGTGATACTTCCTCAAAAGTTGAAAATTGTCCTGCAGGCTGGCGGGGAAACTGTGCTGGAACTACTGAGTCCCAGTTTGAAATTCAACTACTTTGCCAAGAAGACTCGGGATGAAAAGGGCAATCTTGACTTTGAAGGAGTGTGGCTTCCGCAAAATCCCGAAACCCTAAAATCCCTCTTTTTCTATATTTGTGCCGGAATTACAAGGTGAATAAATGATGAATAAGTTTATGAAGACCGCTCTCGTCTCTGCCGCAGTGGTGGCTGCCGGCTCTGCCCTGGTTGCCTGCGCCACGCAGAATTTGGTTGTGAAAAACCTGGAAAATTTCCAGAATAAAACGGGCGTTATTGGCGTGTTCCGTCAGCCGGCCTTCTATTGTGAAGACAATATTGCCCATTATGTCAAACTTGGTGATTCAACCATTGTGGTAAAGCCTGGCTTTAGCAAGGAACAGGACAACTTGTTCTATAGCCCGATGCAGCCTGGTACTGCAATGCTTTATTCTTATGAATACACATGTGCTGGCGAAGAAACCAAGCTGACTCTTGATACTTCTGACAATGGCAAGCGTGCTTTCCCCGTTGCAGTCAAGATTCCTGAACAGGGCTTCTGCAAAATTGTGATTTCCTTCCTGGAAAATGATAAGCTGTTTTACCATGATGAAGATCTTCTGGTTGACCACTTTGAAAGAAATCAGGTTGCAATTTCAGCCAATAGCATTCCGTACTGCGATGTGATCGATACCAAGGGCAATACAGTTTCCTTTGTGAACAAGGATTCCCTGAATATGGCAAAGTATGAAGCCGCTGTGAAGGCCGCTGCAAACTTGACCAGCGACGATATTGAACCGCTGGTTTCTATCGGTCCTCATGCGGATTACGCTGCCATGAGTGGTGACAACACCCAGGTGATTCTGGTGGCTTGGCACAATGACCCGGATAAGTTCAAGGATGGTGAAATGGTGACCTTGAAGGATGAAGTCCTCTGGGCCTATACCGATAAGGAATTCGTGAAGTGGTATAACGAGAATTTCGATAAGGTGAAAAACTGGAATCTGCGCTTGAAGCAACTCTTGGGTAAGTCTCCGGAATTTCCGGCAACACACTTCACGGTGTTCTGGGCCGAAGTCAAGGATCTGTACCGTCCGGCAAATATTCCCGATGTGGCAAGCAGCATGATGAGTGCTGAATTCACTGAAAACTTTGAAAGTGATGATGCAGAAAAGGCTAAGTGGTTCAAGAATTGGTTCGACGAAACCAAGGCCAAGGCCTATGCTGGCGAAGGTGGCTTCCCTTGGACTCGTCTGGGCTACACCTATGACTGGGGCCGCACCGATGGTGGAAAGTATGGTCTTTCCGAGTTCATCGTTCGCGAAGGCGCTCAGATCGATGTGAAGTTTACTCGTGGTACCAAGGCCTTTATCAACTGGCTGAACGACCGCAGCAACAATCGATAGAAACCTGCGAAAATCGCCCGCGATTCATTGGGCGTTCTAAAAAATTATTGCTTTACGAGGACCCGCCACAGCTGCTGGCGGGCTTCTTTGTACTTACGTTCAAAGGCCGTTTCGGGAGTTGCGGGGTCGAAGGCTTCGCAAACGATATCGGCGATGTTGTAAGCAAGTGTGTCGCCGTGTGACGTTTCTCCGCAAACGATGCGGGCGGCCGCTGCAAATTCCCTGGCGTAGATTTCCCAGTTGGTTCTAAGTTCTGTTACTGGGCTTAGAGCCATGAGGGTAGGGAAGATGGGGTGAAGGTGAAAACGTCTGCCGGCTTCGCTTTCCTTCGGCCACGGGTTCGGGTAAAAGACTGCGTGATGAACGACGTTCCAACGGCCGGCCTGGACTTCTTCCAAAGCGAGCCTCCAAAAATCCAGAAGCTCTGCGCGGACCCAGAAGGCGTTCTGGGGAACGGCCAGGTCAACGGAAGGTTCGGAAGTTGTTCCAGGGAGTTGCTCCAACTGATGAATATTGCCCGCCTTATTTAAACGCATGGCGGATTTGTCGATACCGATGACAGGAATGCCTGGGAAACGTTTTGCCAGATGCAGGGTGCTTTCTCCAGCACCGCAGCCTGAGTCTAGCACAAGGGTCAGCGGTTGGTTGGCTGTGTTGCCAGCTTCGCCGCCGAATTCCTTGTAATGGCACTGTGCGACGAACTGCTTTGCTTGTTCAAAAGCTTCTCGTGTATGGTCAGCGATAGGGCGCAAAAAACGGGTCGCAATGTACTTGCGAACCGTTTCATCTAAATGCTTGTAGAGATCGTCTTGGTTAGACGTTACCGCATGGACTGCGTTGGAGTTTTTGGTATTGGCCGCCTGTTTGTCGGCCATTACTTTTTCCAAGGCTCGGTCTGCCAAATGCTGTTGCGATCGGCGTCAATCAGTTCTACGTCGTCAATCCAGAGGTCTGTATTGCCTACAATTTCCCAGGAGAGAAGGGTGACGCATTTCAGGCTGCCGGCTCTTTCGTCCACAATCTCACTCAAATCGATGGTCTGGGTAGTCCATTCTTCCTTGAGGGTAAGGTTGCTTGTTGCAAACTTACCGTCAAAGTCCTTTGTCTTGTGGGTTTCATCGACAAGGATGAAGTTCAAGTTGCCAGAACCCTTGGCCTTGAACCGAACTGCGCTTGCAGAGCTCAAGTCATAACAAATGGACTTGTCATTGCTTCCAATGGCGAAGCCTGTGTTGGCCCACTGCCATCCTGTTCTTTCACCTTTTTCGTCAAAGTCCATGGCTTTGAGGGAGTCGTAGTCGAAAACCAGATGGAGTGCGGTGTTTCCGTCTTCGTCCTTTGTCATGCTGGGGACTTCTTCTTTGCCAGAGGCACCCTTGATCATCTGGGAACCCTCGGTAACAACTACGGACTTGCTGTGAGAAACGTACCACCAACCGCCTTCGCTTGGTCCGAAGTACATAGGTGCGAAACGATGCTGGTTGTCACCGTCTTCAAAGTCGTCTAGCAGCAGGGACTTGCTTTCGTTTGCGAAGGTGCCTGCGGTTGCCTTATGGCCGGCCTCTACCAGCACATAGCTGCTGGCAGTGTCTGTGTCTGCAGACTTAGGAATGAACACCAAGTCCAAGTGACCTGCGGGCAGGGAATCTAACTGGAACTTGCCGTTCTTGACAGGTGCGGAGTGGTTTAAACCACGGACCTTGATGGTGCCTTCACCCTTCACATCGCCGCTAACGGAAACGGTTTTTGCGAGGTTGTTCTTGCCAAGATCGAGTTTTTCGCTGTCCTTGGAAACATTCATTTGCAGGGCGTTGCCATCCAGGGCAGCTTCAAGGATATATTCTCCCTTTGCCACATCATTGAAGGAAACCTTGCCGTCCTTGTCGGTTTCGGCAGTGTAGGAACCTTCGTTGTCCAGTTCCTGGCGTGGGGTGAGACGAACCTTGGCAAGAGCCGCGGGTTGTGCGTCTGCAGTCAAAATCTGTGCGGTAATAGCGTTGCCGGCTTCGGTACCGGAGGGGCCGCCGCCTGCTACGTTAGTGTCAGAACATGCTGAAAGACCAAGACCGAAGGCCATGGCTGTCAAGGAGAACCCTGTTGCAAGGGCTGATGTCCTGATTGACTTGAGCATGCTTGAAAGATATAAATTTTCTTTTGAAAAATTCATCATTCCCCCTTTTTAGGCGGTTCAGAACCTGTACAGGGGTCATCCACCTTGTTGGAGAGGGGGAACATGGCGATATTTAGCGCGTAGACGCGGTCGGCGCGTTCGCTCTTGCGGGCAAATTGCAGCAAACCACGACGAAATTCTTCGATACGGTGGCGAATTTCCGGCAAGTCGGATTCGTCGGCGGTAAACACCACGCTGGAAATGTCACGATCCTCGGGCTTGTGGCGGTCCAAGGATTCCAAAGCCAGTTCCATGGTATGCCTATGGAAATCGCGGACGGCAGAGCTCTTGACTTCGCCGCCGGTGCTGATGATCTGGTCGGTGATGTTCCAACCGCCGTTGCCGTCGGGAACCACAAGGCCCAGCTGCTTCATGACGCCAAGGGCGTTGCGGGCCTCATCCTGGGAGATGGCGGGAGTCAGGTTGGAACCCAGCTTGCTAATGTCGCTGGTGTCCTTGGTAATGCCGATGAGGGCGCGAAGGGCTGCGCAGGCCCAGCTTCCGAAGTAGGAAAGTTCCGGTGTAGAAAGCACGCGGGTTTCCAGGGAGCGCAGTTCCATAAGGCGGTAGTACAGCTCGGAAAGAGCCTGCTTTGCCTTGGTCTTGTTAAAACGGTAAAGGGTCTTGAAGTATTCGGCGCGACGGTCGTCCAAGCCGCAAAGGCGAATGAACACCGGCAGGGTGCTTTCGTTCAGATGGCCTTCCTTCTGGAATACGCGGACCAGCCAGGCGGGGTCAACGCCGGTTTTTTGTCCAAGGTAACGGTATGAGGTAAAAGGGTTGTCCTTCTTTGTTTCGACAAACCAATCCCTCAAAAATTCGCGGTATTCTAGGTATTCTAATACTTCAGGCATATCTATAATTTATATACCTAAAGATAAAAAAATGTTACAAAGCGTTGTGGGCGTTGAAGTTCCGTTGCCTAATTTACAACAGTAAATCTCAACGCCCCTTTTTCGGAGCGTATTTTGAGGGATTTCTGCGAAAACAGGTTACTAAAATCCCTTCAAGGCTGTGCTTAGTAACCCTTTTATTAGTTTATTCGCTCTGTTTGCAGAGAAAAAGGTTACTAAAGTAGGGTGGAAAATCGGTTTAGTAACCTAGTTGACTAGCTTTTCCTATGAATTAGTGAAAATTTTACTGAAATATTCAAAAATGGGGTTACTAAATCAGTGTGAAATTACCGTTTAGCATCCCATTTTCGTGTTTTTGGTGAAATCAATGACTGCAAATACGGGATTTTGCGGTAAAAGAATCTCTGCGGGGGTGATTGACGTCATGCATTTATAGCTCTATACCTGTTTCGCGCTCGGTGACAGTACAGCAGGCAGCCTTGAAAGTCTCGGGAGAGGCTATGATTGTTACCGATTCCTTTGCACGGGTGACTCCGGTATAAAGGATTTGATTGGTGAGCAAGGGGTGACCCTTTTGCTTGGGCAAAAACATGGTCACGTGCTTATACTCGGAACCCTGGGACTTGTGAATGGTAATGGCAAAGGCGCTTTCGATGGCGTCCTCCGGTAAAACAGCCAGAGGATAGAACACATAGTTGTCTCGGACAATATTGCTGTCTTGTGGGGGAGCCTTTTTTAGCATCAAGTAGGGAGTGTGTTCGTCGAAGACCACAATGCCTGTGTCGCCGTTGTACAGCTTGTACATTTCCTGATTTTGGGTAATAATCAGGAACTGACCCGGGAAATAACCGGAATCTTGAATTGCTTGGGTGGTGAGTGTCCCTGCAGATTGAGAATCATTTTCTTGGTGGGATTTTTTCCAAAGGCTGTGGAGTTTACTGCATGCCTTCTTGTTCAGGTTTTCTACACCACGGGCGCCTCGGCGTTCCGCAGAAAGCATTCTCTGGGTAAGACTCAACTCCCAAAGCTCATCGCGAATTTCCGTTTCACCCGTTGTTACATTGGGGTGTATTTTTTCAGCCAGTTCGGACAGCCTTTTAAAATTCTGAACCCAATCGTTGACGATTTTTTCCACACGCTTTTCTTCAAGTTTCTTTGGAGTCTTGATTTCGCTTTCCGGTTCCAGTCGGTAATACGATACGAGATCCTTTGTTTTTACGTTGGATGTCGATGCGTATGACATGGTGTCGCCTTCGGTGCTGAGGGACGGGTGCAACAGAAAGTTGTGTGGCCTGAACTTGAGCTCGTCTTTCGTTTCTGCTACAGTCTTGATTTCGTGAGCTAGGCGTCCGATGAGGGAATCGTCTGTAAAGCGGTTGGAAATTTCCAACTTTACGGTAAAATTGCGGGTACTGTTTTTTGCCTTGAGAATTTCTCCAAGGACTGCGCCGGAATCTACGGACGGCAATTGGTACGGATCACCCAGAATGAAAATACGGGCGCCTTCGGGAATTGCCTGCAGAAGGGCTGCAAACATTTCGATGTCGATCATGCTGGCTTCATCAATAACAAAGATGGAGTTTTTGGAGAATTGTTCATCTTTATTATAATGGAAGTCTCCTTTTTCTCGGGAGAATTTCAGTAGGCGATGAATGGTGCTGCTTTCAAGGTCTTTCAATTTTTTGAAAATGCGTGCGCCGCTTTCACTTTCCTTGAAGGAATCTTCAATGGCTGAAAGTCCATCGGAAAGACTTTCTCGCATGCGGTCTGCGGCCTTGCCGCTGGGAGCCGCCAAGTAAATTGTCCAGTCCAGCATTTCGCTGTTAGATTGCAGCAGCTTCCAAAGGATGTACAGCACAACGGTGGTTTTGCCAGTGCCTGGTCCACCTGTAATAATCAAGTTTTCTGTAAGGCCGCGAAGGATGGCGGTTGCTTGCTGGTTGTTGATTAGGAATGGTTTTCCCTTAATAGGCTTGCGAATTTTGGAAATTTCTTGGATGCATTCCTGAATGGATTCGTCGCTGGGGGTGGATCCATTTTTGAACAGCTGGGCTGCCGCCTTTTCGATGTAGCATTTTGCATTGAAATGCTTGGCGAAATACAGGTAGGAAATTTCTCCTGTAGTAATGATGAACGGCTTGGAATATTCATCAGTATCCAAGGGCTCATTGCAGGATCGGTTTTCCGTAATTTCAGGAAAGTCCATGTTCAGAAGTTGCGTGGCGCCTGCTGTAACGATGTTTCCGAAATCTTCTGCTTTCGGAAAATCAGATTCGCTGACTTCTGTTTCTGACGTACTGATGTTCAGCTGGACAAGACCTTGCCATTTTCGGATCCACATCTCATTAAACAGATTTTCATCAAGAGGCAGACGTGTGTTGCCATCTCCGAGCAGAGAAAAACACAGCGCCAGAAATTTCTGGGTCGGCAAATCCATATCTGGCTGAATTTCAAACAATAAGTTTAGCAGGTGCTTGTCAATGGAGTTGATACCACGCAGGTCTTTCAATGCGTCGTAGAATTCGTTGAAGTTTTCGCTTTCGATAAAGTTCATCGTATAGTCTCCTACTTGCTCATCAGCTTCTTGATTTCGCCGTAGGCGTTTTTAAGATCGTCGTAGCTATTCCAGGTCTGGGCGTAGATGCCTCTGCCGCTACCGCCTAAGGTTCCGCGTACAAAGGCGTAATAGATGCCGCCGAAATGCTTTTGGAAGATTTCTTCTTCTGTCAGATTTTCCTGGGAGCCTTCGCCATAGAACTGCTTTAGCCATTGAATCAGGCAGTAGCTGTAAAGAACTCGCTGGATGGAATAATCGGCGTCCACACGTTCCTTTAATGCTGCAGGCGTGTAGCGGTTTTCCTCAAGTACGTCAGACTTCCAGTCCAAAATGCTGTAGCGCTTGTTGCCTTCTGCATCTTCACGTACGAACATCAAGTCAATGAAACCCTTGCAGAACTTGTGAAGATTTGCCGTAGGTTCATTGGTACCGTTGGATGCATCGCCACTTTGGATTTCGTTTGCATTCAAGTTGAACTGCATTTCTGCCTTGTGATCTGTCAGAGGAATTTCCGTGAGGGAGAAGGTGGCGCCTGTGGCTGCGTTTCCTTCAATGACGGGAAGTTTTGCGTTCAGCGTATTCCAAACGTAGCTGATGGCAATTTCAGTCCACGCATCCTTATGATTCCAGATGGGGAGGGATTCGTTCTTGAATTCTTCCTCAATGATGTTCTGACTCTTGGCGTCGTTTAGGGCACTTTCCAGAGTGGGCAAGGACTGCCCAATTTCGAAGAACCTTGCACGTTCAAAGACGTGATGGATGGCGTTACCCAGCTTGCTTCCGCGGGGGAACTTCTTTACGTTTTCTTCATAATGGCTCTGGTAATCTTGATTATCCTCGTAGGGCATGGAACAGTCCACGGCGTTTACGTCAATGCTCTTGATGGAAACTTTGTTCCTGCTTACGATTTCTGCATTGTCGTCGCGGTCATCGCCGTTCTGGTCCAGCGGTGAATCGTCTTCGTTACTGATGCCGTTGTCAGCCTTTCCCGAAAGAGAGGAATAGGAATACTGCATAATGCAGGCATGAGGAACTTGCTTTTGCAGAGATTCCATGGCAATCTTCTGTTCCTGAATTTTGATTTCTACATCTTGGATGGATTCTTGCTGGTTGTCATTTTCACTAAGAGGCAACAAGATGTTATTCTTGACCTGTTCCTTCTTTTCGCTGATACTCCATGCACTATCTGTTTCCAGAACGGTGAAGCATGGATAGCTCAGATTGTGACCGCCTTCATTGTCAACAATTTCGGCATTGTCGTAAAACTCATTGTGGGAATCGTACAGGAACTTGAATTCCTCCTTGACTCCAGTGACAACGCCAGTCTTTTTGTCCTTCTTTGTCCAGTTTTCATAACGGGGCAAAATCAAGATAGAAGAAGCGCGGGTAAAGTCAACGTAGAAAAGGCGCTTCCATTCTTCAAGTTCTTCTGCCTTGCGGGCATTTTTTGCATTTGGACCAAGACCCAGATGAATTCCATCATCGCCATGATATAGGAAAGGACCCTTGGAGGAGTTGTTGATGCCCTTGAATCCGGCTACGGAAATGACCACTGGGAATTCCAGACCCTTGGAGGCATGAATGGTCATAATTTGCACGGCGTCATAATCGGTACCTTTTTCCACCAGGCTTCCATCTTCATCGTCGGCGTCTTCACGGAATGCAGCAAGACCGTCAAGATGACGAACCAAATCTTCCAGAGAACAGTTGTGGCTATAAAGGAACTCAATAGCATAGTTTCCAATTTGACGCAACTTTGCAAGATTTTGCAGCTTGGAAATGTCCATAAGGCGCTGCTCAATTTGCGTGTCGCTGTAGATGCGTTCCAGCATTTCCGCGTAGCGGTGCTTAAGGGCCAAATCTCGCCATGCATTTAGGAGCTTGCGTTCGTGATTATTGGGATCGTCAAAGGTCTTGCTATCCACATAATGGAGCTCGTCCATGCTGTGGTCTTCAGAAGAATCTGCATCATTTTTCGTGAAAACGGTTTTGAAGAAATCCGTAATCAGAACTTCGCTTAAAAGCCTACGGTTCCATGCGGAAAAATCCGGTGCGTTGAGGGCGCGGAACAATGCAATCCATTCGGCGCATTCGCGACTATTGAAAAGGTTGCTGTCCTTGTAACGGCTGAAAGGTACACCGGCGTATCGAAGAGAATCTTCAATCTCTTCCATTTCGCTACGGGTACGTGCTAGAACAGCGAAGTCCTTGAAGGAAACATCACGATATTTGCGGCAATTCTTTTTGTCAAATACTTGCAGGCGAGTTTTGCCGTTTTCAAAGGAACACCAGTCTACAATTTTTGAAACGACGGTCCGGGCGAATTCCAGGCTGGAAATTTCATTTTTGCTCAACCAAATGGGGGCAATTTCCTTTCCGTTTACAGTTGGTGGAACTTTTTGCTGGCTTTGATTTGCAGGAGAACCCGAAGGCGTAAAGTCAACGAGCTTCTCTACTCCTTCTGCAGGGGTAAAGAAGGATCCTTTGAACAGTTCGTTACAACCTTCAATGATGCCTGTGGTAGAACGGAAGTTGTTGTTTAGGGATGTTCCGGACTTGATTTCCTGAACGGCAGCTTTATAGACGTTGACATCTGCGCCCTGGAAACTGTAGATGGACTGCTTAGGGTCGCCAACGACAAAGATCGAATGATCGGGAACGTTCAAAAATACCGTACGGAAAATATCCCATTGCAGTTTGTTGGTGTCCTGGAATTCGTCAATGATGGCGTAATTAAACTGCTGACGAAGTTTGTCCTTAAGGTTGTTGCTTTCGGTAATTGCCTTGTGGACAGAAAGAATCATGTCGTTAAAGGATTGACGCTTGTCATCCTTCTTTTGCTTCTGCCAATGGTCAAAAAGGATGGGGATTTGCTTGCAAAGGAAATCTTCGTAACGTGCGAAACTAAGAATGTCGTCTACGTTGCCTAAGAAGTCCTTGATATCCTTCAGAACATTAAAGTGGCTTTTCAGTCCTTCGCTAAAATAGCGTTCCTGGAATGATCTTCCGTTGAAAAGAGGCTTCTGGTTCCTTATCCAGGTTTTGATATCCTGTACAAAGTCTGCGGCTCTTGTTTCAGAACTAGCGGCGTCTTCGAAATATTTTAGCTCTTCCTCAAAGCCAGGGATGACTTTAAGATCTTCGAAGGTTTCTGCGCATGCGATTTTTTCAAGGGCTTCCAGGCTGATTTTGTAGCCATTGATTTCAGGAAGCGTGACTCCATCCAAAGGGATGATTTCGCCAGTCTTGCTGCTGCCTTTATAGCTGTTGATGGCGCCGACAAGAGTTCCTGCCAATTTATTTGCCAAGGATTCTGTCTTTTCATTTTTCAGAAGCTGTTGGAATTTTTCATCGTGAGCCCAAACGTCACGAATGTACTGTTCTACCAGAGTTGTGACGTTGGCATCATCAATCATGGCCATATCGAAAGGTCGGCCTGCATCATAAGCATATTCCTTCAATGATTTTTGGCAGAAGGAATGAATGGTAAAGATGGCTGCGTTATCTACGTCCTGGTTAGCTTTTGCGAAAAGGGATAGAATGTCCTTGGAAAGCTCCTGCTCGTTTTCGTCATCTTTATTAATCTTTTTGAATTCAAGAACTTCATTGATTTTCTTGCGGATACGATCCTTCAATTCTCCTGCGGCCTTTTCGGTGTAGGTCACGATGAGAATTTTCTTGAGGGGAGTTCCCTGGCTAATCAGCTTGGAAACCATGAGCTGAATGGTATAGGTCTTGCCTGTTCCGGCGGATGCTTCAATAAAGTGGCTGTGCCTCGGATCAAAATTTTTAAGATCAAAACTTTTTAATACTTCGCTCATTTTAGGCCTCCTTCTTCTTGGTAGCCTTTGCGGGCTTTTCGTAGGCCTTGATTTTCATCAGGGATTTCATCTTTGCAGTTGCGGCTGCCCACTGTTCCTGGAAATTGTCTCCATCAAATCCCACATCCTTGGCGGGGTCAAAAAGGGCTTTCTTTCCGAAGTATGCCCAGGGACCATCCAGCAGTTTGCTTCTGTAACTATAGATATCGTCAGATTCGTCGATTTCGTTTAGAAGGTCTGCAGGAGCAGCCTTGCTGTAAGGCATTTTCTGGGACGCTTCGCACCCGAAAGCTTCACTATAAATCGTTTCCAGCATTGCTTTCGCGTTAGAGGGCGTCATGGTCACGGATGTTGTGGCGGGACCGCCCATCATGGGGTCGCAAGAGTAAATGGAAATTCCGATGGTCTGTTCGGCATCTGCTTTTTCGGGATGTTTTTCGCATTTCAATGCGAGTAGTGCCAAAGCCTTGACGTAGGGACTAGTGTACTTGCTGAACTTGATTTTTGGGGCAGACTGTTCAGAAGTTGTAACGGAAATGATTTCCGTCACTTCACCTAAATCCTTGTTGTTGCACCAATCCATGGTTCCGGACAAATTCCACTTGGTTCCGTCTCCGCGAAGAAGTTGCAAATCTTGCAGGCGATCCTTGTATGTCCAACTGTCTTTTAATTCCTGGATTTTGGCCGTTCCCATCTGGTTTAGGATGAGATTCTTTTTGACACTCAAATCATTCCAGATTTTATTGCTGAAAATCTGGTCCGGCATCTTTCCCTTGAATTCGGAATCCTTCATGAACTTTTTCAATTCGTCTTCCTTGTTGGAAAGTTCTGCCGCCAGCATCATCTTGAGAAGATTGCTTTCTTCCAACTTGTCAAAATAGATTGGTTCAAACAGTTCCTTTTCGGGGTCGTCATCATCCTGTTCCATCATCATAAGGCTGATGCGAAATTCAAAGGGGTCTTCTAGGAATTTGCGAAGTTGGAAAAGGGATACCCGTTCCGGAATTTTGACGGTAATGTTCTTGATGTCCGTGGATTCGTCGCCACGGGTTTTGCGATTGACTCGAGCCTTTGCGTTGCCATTGTGAATCATGTCCACATAGGCTTTCTTGTTGCGAAGGCTTTTGGGAGTGAACAGTTCGGAGGTGCTGCGAGTTTCATCCAAGGAAACCTTATCACGATTCCATGTGATGCCATTCTTGTTCAGGAATTTCTGGATGTCGTTTACCACGGAAGTGGGGTAAAGTTCTGCGTCCTTTTTGATGTCTTGATCCACAAAGCTGATGTGGAAACCTTCGCTTACGCTCATGAGTTGGCAAAGGAATGCGTAACGGCGTTTTGCAATAGGTGAATCGTCGCCTGGCCAAGGACGGCTAGACTTGCGTAAGTCCAAGGTGTTCTGCTGTTTTGCTCCAGGGAAATTGATAGAGTCGCCTCCAATGAAGAACAGGTGCTTTACGGGGATGATACGGTTGGGGATAAATTTCATGAAAGTTATGCCGTTCACGAAGAGGTTGCCGCAACTATATGCAGAACCCTGAGCCGCGGTAATCAAACTCTGTTCAATAATCTTCCAGGAGATGGCGTCGATGCCGGTGTCCAGCTGGTAGCGGAGATTTTCCACAGATTCGACCACTCGCTTGAAAATGATGGTTTCACCGGCGAAGCCGTCGGATGCGCCGGTCATGGCAAGCCATGCATTGATATGGTCATTTAGCAAATCAAGGTTGTCTAATTTCCCAAGAGAACCGAATTTGATCCAGTCCTTAAGATCGTTAATGGCTTCCACAAAGTGACAAAGACTTGTATTGTTGCTGGTGGCCATGTCGGAATAGGGCTTGAGAGTCGCACCTTCGTCACCGAATTTCACAAGGTTCTTTGTCATTTTGGATAGAAGCAGGCGACGGACTCCATCTGCCCAGTCCTGTTTTTTAGAACTGCGGTCACGATAGACGTTGGTTTCCTCAATCCAGGTTTCCCAATCGTTGACTTCGTCCTCCTTGATTCCGCGGGTGTATTGTACGACGGGATTGCGCATGAGACTGAAAAATTGAGGCCTTCCGATGGTATTACTTTCCAAAATGGTGAACAAGTCCCTCAAGGCATTTTCTGTCAAGGAACTGTGTGCAGGAGAGTCTACGATGGAGAAAGGGATATGGAGGTAGCCTTCTGTATTTGTTTCCGCAGTCTTCTTATCAGGAGTCTGGTCAAAGACTGTTTTAATTGCGGTACGATAGCTATCCAGATCCGGAGAAACCACCAGAATATCGCTTACTCTGGCACCATTCTGCAACAGCTTGCAAATTTCTGAATGAAGCGACTCCATCTCACGAATTTTCGTGGGGGCTGCAGTAAGGGTAAGGCTGCGGTCGGTGTTTTCGCTGGAATCTTCTTCGTTTTTGTTTACCTCATTGGAACGATTTGTAATTGCGTATTGTAGCCTGTGCAGCAATGTGTCCTGAGGAAGGTCTTTTGCTGCGGCAATATTCCCATTACTTTCGTCAAAATCAAAGTCATAGTTGGCTGCCTGACACCAAAGTTTGATGTTGTCTCGACCGGAGCGCCCCCAGGTGCAAAGAAGGCTATTCTCTGCTTCCTCTTCTGCGAGGTTCTTGTATTCAGAAATGTCATCCGGGTCGGTTGCATTGGTGGCTTCGTCTGCAGAACCTGTTGCTCCAAGGTTCACTCCCATTCGTTCTTTGACAGAGTCCAACTTGTTGCCTGCGGAGTCATTCCACACGCCGTTTGTCGCTTTCCACTGGCGGACCATTTTGTCGCTGGCGATATCTTCCCAAAATTCCATGCAGGGATTTTGGATGTAGGCATAAACTTCGTGTTCCTCTGCGAACTTTTGAAGAATTACACGGTAGAACTGGCCCATGCCTGAAAGGCCGAAGATAAATAGGGGCTGGTCCTGGATTTTATCCAAGTGAAAGTTTGCCTTGCCGCTTTCATCAAGGCAACTGTAATAAAGGAAAGGGATAGTAAGGTATGTGACCTGGCTATCGTTTTTGCGTTCGGCTTCTTTTTGGAAGACTTTAGTTAAAAGAGAAGGCTCGTTGCTGTGTTGATGGAAAATGGCGGAATACAACATTTGTTGCCATTTTTCACGAACTGCAACATCTCCGTTTCTGCTAGAGGCGAAGAAGGGCTGAAGGTTGCCTTGCTTCCATTTGTCCAAAATGCCTTCTGCAGATTTTCCGTCGCTATTTTTTACGAACTCTCTTGGGCGGCTGGTTTCGTATTCCAAAAAGAGCATGGCAATTTTTTGGGCGAAGTCGAAAAGATGGGTTTCATCTAGCTTGGCGTTGCCTTCCTTGTCTTCGACAATCAGGTAACGTCGAACTTCGTCCCCCAATTTTTCGTAATTGTATATTCCACCATTTTCTGTTTTCAGGTAGGCGAGAATTACGTTGCAGAGCATGTCTGCGCTAAGTTTCTTTTTGCTGGTGTCGTCGCCTACGAGAATTTCCATAAGGAAACGGTCAATCATCATTGTGCTAAGACCGGCCAGTGCACCTTTTTTCTGAATCCATCGAAGCCTGAACCATTGCTCCAGTTTCGGATCGGGAAACACGACAAAGGGACTTACAAAGGGGTTCTTCCAACTGGCGGAAATGGCTTCAATCATTTCATCGGCCAAATTTTCAAGATTCAAGGCGAACTTCAGGTGCAGCATAGTGGTAATATACGATAAATTTTTGACAGTTTAGTGACAGGGCTAGAAGAGAACCTATCTTAAGGTATATCGTTTGGCTTGTGGAAATTTGTCATTTTTTTTTGACTAGTTGTTTTTAGATTTTTCCTTCTCCTTCAGCAGCTGTACCAGGTAGAATACGTTCCAGGGGACGCTTTGGAATGCTTCGGGGACGTGTGTCTCGGGGAGCTCGTAGGGTAGGTTGTATTTGATGGAGCCGAATTCTCCCTGGGTGCTTTTGTGGTGTGAGCCGCATTGGATGCAGATTCCTGCGTTGGACCTAATAGTTGAGCAGTTCGCCCAGGCAAATGTGGGCTCCCTTGTACCAGCAAAAACTGTAGCCGATGCATTGAAGCTTCAGTTCCGCAAGTTAAGGGTAAATCGGCGGTGTTATGATAAAAATAGCAAATTGCTTGTGCCAAATATTGTCGACGTTGATTTTCTTCTTTTTTACACCTCAGGAAAAAAGGAAAGTTGTCAAAAAAGAAGTACTTATATGGGGGTGTTTGACCTGTGAGAACTGCCCCCGCGTAGGTCCTTTAGTATATTTTGTTAGTCTAAAATAATGGAGTTTTATTATGGAAATCAAATGGAAGAATCCCGACGCAAAGTTTGACCGTCTTGTTTTGGCTGGCGACATCGGTGGTACCAACACCAACCTGGGTCTCGTAGGCTACAAGGATGGCAAGTTCACCCTGATTTTGGAAACTGTCTGCCCCTCCAAGGACATCGACGGTCTGGACACTCCCATCCGCGAAACCTTGAAGATTGCTGCCGAATCTCGCGCAGACTTGAAGCCTTCCCACATTTGCATCAGCGCTGCTGGTCCCGTGGCTAACAACAAGTGCGTCATGACCAACCTCCCGTGGTCTGTGGATGGCGACGCCCTCTCTGCTGCTACTGGCATCCCCACACTCGTCATTAACGACTTCATGGCTATCAGCTACGGCATCCCCACTCTGGATGTTGACGATCCGGAACAGATCCACAAGTTGATCCACACCGACGGTTCTTCTCCCAAGCCTCAGGCTGCTACCAAGGCTGTGATTGGCCCGGGTACTGGCATGGGCGTTGGCTTCCTGGCATTTGATGGCCAGAAGTACATTCCCGCTTCCTCCGAAGGCGGCCACTCTACTTTCGCTCCCTTCGACAAGGACTCTCAGGAATTCCACGATTACATGCAGCAGAAACTTGGCATGGTTCCTGGCGTAGAACCGCTGGTCTCCGGCATGGGCCTTCGTAATATGTACGAATGGTGGAAGGAAACTCGCGGCGTCCCGAACAACGAATACTTCCAGAAGATTGAAGAAACTGAACCCAATGATCGCCCGAAGTACATTAGCCGCGCAAGCGATAACGATCCGGTTGCTGCAGAAATGATGCGCCTCTTCGTGAAGATGCTGGCTCGCTTCGCTAGCGATGCCGCTACCTTGTTCCTGCCCCTCGGCGGTTTCTACCTGGCTGGCGGTACCGTGCAGAAGGACCTTCGCTGGTTGGAACGCGATAATTTGTTCATGCAGTATTTCGAAAAGAACTACAATCCGAACATCCGCCCGCTCTTGAACAAGATTCCGGTGTACATCATCAAGGATTACAGCATCAGCCTTTATGGTGCTGCAAACGCAAGCTTGAATCTGCAGAAGTAATTGCAAGTAACTGCAAATTGCTCGCAGAACATGTGCGAAAAAGCCCTCCAGTCAATGGAGGGCTTTTCCTTTACCCTTTAAATGGGTGGTTTAATTTTCTAATTTGCGCCTTATGACTTTTGAAGAACTTCCGTTAGCTCAACCGCTCCAGCGTGCAGTCCGCACTGTTGGTTATGAACAGCCTACTCCCATTCAGGAACAGTCCATCCCCAGCTTGCTGGAAGGTAAGGACTTGTTGGGTATCGCCCAGACGGGAACGGGTAAGACCGCCGCATTTGCGTTGCCTATTTTGCAGCGCCTGCTGGATTCCGGAAAGTTCCGTCAGCCGAAAACTTGCCGCGCTTTGATTTTGCTGCCCACCCGCGAATTGGCGATCCAGGTGGAAGAATGCTTCAAGATGTACGCCCAGTACACCGCCATTTCTACCGCTTGCATTTTCGGCGGCGTCAGCGATGTGAAGCAGAAGAATGTTCTGGTTCGTGGCGTTGATGTTCTGGTGGCTACTCCGGGCCGTTTACTGGATTTGATCGGCCAGCACGCCGTGACCTTGAAGAACGTGGAATTCTTTGTGCTGGATGAAGCGGACCGTATGCTTGATATGGGCTTCATTCATGACATCCGTAAGGTGGTGGGAATGTTGCCGGGCAAGCGTCAGAACTTGTTCTTCAGCGCCACCATGCCCAAGGAAATTTCTGACCTGGCTGCAACTATCTTGAATGCAGATCCGGTCCGCGTTGAGGTGGCTCCCCAGAGCACTCCCATTGAACGCATCCGTCAGGAACTGTATCGCATCGATAAGCGCCGTAAGGGTGCCTTGTTGAAGGAACTCTTGGCAGAACATGAAGAGATGACCAAGGTGCTGGTCTTTACTCGCACAAAGCATGGGGCCGACAAGATTGTCCGCGTGTTGGAAAAGGCTGGCATCAAGTGTGCCGCCATTCACGGCAACAAGAGCCAGAATCGCCGCCAGGAAGCTCTCGGCAATTTCAAGGGCGAAAAGATTCGTGTGCTGGTGGCCACCGATATCGCAGCCCGCGGTATTGATGTGGATGATGTGACCCACGTATTCAATTACGATTTGCCTAACGAGCCGGAAACTTTCGTGCATCGCATTGGACGTACCGCTCGCGCCGGCAAAGAAGGCGTTGCCATTTCCTTCTGCGCACCGGACGAAGAATCTGACTTGCGTGCCATTGAAAAGTTGACCCGCGTGAAGGTTCCTGAAGGTGACAAGGCTATTTACGAGAAGTTGCCTGAACAGCAGAAGGAAACTCCCGAAAGCGAACTGCGCAATGCCCGCGGTCGTTTGCCCCACGGAAAGAATGGTCAGAAGGGCGGTCGCGACAACCGTCAGAATGCTGGTCAGGAACGTGGGGCCGGTGAAGGCGCGCAGCCCGCAAAGTTTGATTGGCGCAAGCATCAGGCTGACAAGCGCAATGCTCGTGCTGCGGAAATGGCTCGTGAAAATATGCAGCTGGGAGAAGGCCGCGGAGAAAACCGCCCGCAGTCTCGTGAAGAACGTCGTGGCAATCGTGCAGAAAAGTTCGGCCGTCGTCCCGACCGCCGTAACGATAACCGTCAGCAGAATCCGCAGCAGAATCAAAACGGCAATCGCTCGCAGAACCAGAACGGTGCCACAGAAGGTGATAATCTGAACCGCCGCACCATTGGCAAGAACCGTCCCGGTTCCCGCGCACGCAAACGCATGCGCGAACAGGCCGCCGCCAGCGCCGCCGCACAGGCACTCCTAAGTAAAGTGAAGTAATCCTTAATTAAGCCGTTCTAGCCATCGACTCAAAAAGACGTTGTAAACGCTGTAGTGTTTGCCGTCAAGAGTCGTGGTTTCTAGAAGAAGTTCCTTGTCCAAAAGAGCTTGCAAAATTCGTCGAGAATTTGCGGGTTGACCGATATTATACTTTACGAGAAATTTTGCAGCTGTGGGCTTGGATACGGATTCTTCCTTTGCGACTGCGGTCAAAAAATTCCATTGGGCGGGCGTGACTAGGCTTCGTCTATCCATAAAGTCGGCCGCGCCTTCTCGTAAAATTTTTAAGGCGCCTTCGTAAACTTCTTCAATACCTATTTTGCGAAAGTTCATACTGAACAGAACATTGCAAAGCACTTGGGTGTAGTGGGTATGAACACGGGTCCAGTCTAGGATAAACTCAAGTGCTTCGTCAGTAAGAATGCGTTTGTCTTTTCCAAAAAGTTTTCTAATGAACTCTCCGTAAATACCGCGGTCAATTTTTTCAAGATGGATGCATCGCGTACTTTCATAAAAAGGCGATTTTTCGTAAGTAAACATTTCACTCATGATATGCTTCTGACTTCCTGAGAATATGAATCTAATGTTCGGAAGCATTTGGATATGACTCCGGAGTATGGCTTCCATATTTGGCTCAGGAAAATTGCGGATTTGTTGAAATTCGTCTATTGCGATAACAATTGGCTTTTTGAGTGAACTGAGATAATCAAATATGGACTTGAGGGTTTCCTGCTTTTCAGTCTGAGCCAGATAGGTGATGGAAATTTCAGGCGCCCCACTTAGTGCGTCAAATCTCATTATGGGACGAACACCCTTGATGGCATTGATGAATTTTTGGGTGAAACTTTCCTTTGGCGCAGAATTTATGATGGCGGTGGATAGCTTGGCAATAAAATCGTCAAGGTTGTTGCATGAATATATGTCCACGTAAAAAGAAATAATTCCGGGATGGGATTGATTCAATTCATCCAAAACTCTATAGATTAGTCCTGTTTTTCCGTACCTGCGAGGCGAAATCAATGTGACGTTGGATCCATTGAGCAGATAGTCAACAATGGTTCTGCATTCCTGTTCTCGATCACAGAACAGATCCTTTCCGCCATAAGGTTTGAGTATGAATGGATTATCCATAAAATCTCTCCAATTATATAGAATAGACTATCTATTTTGTATAGTCTAATATAGATAGTCTTATTTGTATAGTCAAGAGTTTTGTTACGAAGTTATCTATACCCTGTAAGAAGAATCATATTCAGGTTTGCCTCCGTAATATGAATTGCATTAAGGGATTTTTCTTACCCCGTAGCTAAACTTGAAACTATTTTTTTGCTAGAAAACCGTGGTGAAAATCACCACGGTTTTTATTATACATTTTATGATACAAACGCGTTTGAAAGCTCAGATTTTGTATGGAAAATTGATTCTTTAGAGAGAAGTTCATGAGTATATTTGTTTTGAAATGAAATCTATATTTGAATATGATGATTATCGTTCCTATATGAACGATTACTACTTGTGGAAAAAGCGAACTTCTGCTTTTTCATGGCGAGAATTCGCGAAAAATAGTGGATTTACATCGCCTAACTATCTGAAGGTCGTTTGTGATGGAAAGAGCGGCTTGTCTGAGCCTGGAATTGAACACGTTGCGGAGGCGATGGACCTTATAGGAGCGGAACGTGAATATTTTCGTAAGCTTGTTAGGTTTGGCCAAGCGAAGAAGGAAAATGTTAGAAATTCTGCTTATGCAGAAATGATGGAAATCGCTAAGACCCAAAAAGTTCGCATTCTAGAAGGTGAATCCATATCTTTCTATCAATCTTGGAAATATCCGATGCTTCGTGAGTTGGCTCCCATGATGCCTGGTGCGAAACCTAGCGATATGGCTAAGGTTTGTGGGGGTTCTTTTTCTGCCGAAGAAGTTCGTGATGCACTAGCCTTTTTGACGAGGGCTAAATTTTTAAAGAAGTTGGCGAAGGATGTGTATGAGCAAGAAGATCGATCTCTCCAGGTATCTGTGACCGCCTTACCCATGCTAGTTCGTTCAATGCATAAAGAAATGGCGAACTTCGCAAAAGAAGCTATTGAAAAATATCCCGTAAACGAAAGAAATTTTTCTGGCGTTACCATCGGAATCGATGAAGAAGATTACGCTAAAATTATTGAAGAGCTTGACGCCTGCCGAAAGAGAATTATTTCCATAGCGACAGCAAAGAAGGGTGGCAATCGCGTCTATCGACTGAATTTACAACTGTTTCCCTTAACTGAAAAAGTTTGAAAATAGAAACGCTCTAAAAAAGGAGTCATAACATGAAAAAGAAATTTCTACTCATAGTCGCTATGATTTTCGCTTTTGAGGCTTGTTCCGACAGTAATTCAGTCGAGGCATCTGCGGAAGCAAAAGATTCTTCTGAAAAATTGTCTGATGCAGACGTTAGTTTTATGAAAACAATGCTTGGTGAATCTGGATATAGCCAAGTTGTTTCTGATGGCGTGAATTTGGATGATGCGGTCCCGACGGAAGGAGGATCTCTTTCTGCTTCTCCTGCCGCTGTAAATTCTTTCAAGACCGAACCGGAATCAGCTTTTAGTGAATTGAGGTCAACAGGTAGCTGTTGGGTGAATGTTTATAAAGAAGAAAATGGAATATATTATTCCAAGTCTGTAAAAGGAGATAACCCTGGGGAAGATAGCGATGATGCTTTAGTTTATCTTCGTGAAAATGAGGATTCCCTTTATAAGTTTGAAAGTCATTTCAAGCTGTATTCTGAAAATGCGGTTGAACGCTGTGAAGCAGATAGTATTGCCTTTGTTAAAACGTGCATTGAAAATGGTGGTCTTTATAAAATGTACAATAGGGGTTGTTCCGCAGGATCCTTTGAAGCAGCTTGCGTGACAAAGGTCTCTGCTAACACTAAGTTAGAAACCATAGCGGATAGTCTGAAAAGTGAATGTGAAACATTTGTCGCGGAACTTCCTGATGAAAATGTAATGCCTGGTGAACAGTGTGTTGGTGATACAAGACATGGATTAGTTTGTGATAAAATATAATGCTTTTGGAATGACCTTTAAGGTTTGCTAATAATGAAGAAAAATCTATTCCTGTTTTTGCAAGGATTTCTTGCTCTGTTTTTCGTTTCTTGTTCAGATACGGATGGAGTTGCTGATGGTGGCTCTATTGAAGATCAAAATGCAATTTCCGTTGATCAACTTAATGAGTGGTATAAGTACGGAACGGGATTACATGAAGCAGCCTATGCAAAAATAGATGGGGGCAGGATAGCGGTTTTGAATGACGGCACTGGTGCGCGAGCAGAATGTATCGCGGATAGTTCAACTCTTGCAATGACTATCCAAATTTCCGGATTCTTTGCGATTTCCACATTGCAGGGAACTGAAATTGCCGCATCTTGTGATTCATCTTACTCGGTCTTTAAGGCTGGCTGCTTAGAAAAGCCGAATAGTCAATTCTTTAGTATTAGCGATGGGTGTAAAAATGGAAACTTTGACGCAGCTTGTCGAATGAGCCAGGTCGAATCGGACTCTATTTCAATGTTGATTTCTTACTTTAGTAATGTCGCAGCCGATCGTTGCGCAGAAATGGCAAAGGATGCGCAGTCATCAACAGGAAAGTTTGAATCGCCTTCATCTTCATCAAAACGGGATGATATTTCAAGTTCATCAAGTTCAATTGACGCACCGGAAATCTGTGAAAATTGCGGTATAACAAACAATCAGGAAATTTCCATTGATAGTAGCCGTACTCTTGAAAACTACATTCTGCAATATGTGTCAAATGCAGAGCAGCTGTCCTTTGATGACCGAGTTATAGCCTACAACGGAACAGCCTCCATGGCTTGCATGGATTATGCCTACGCAAAAACAGGAGTCTCTCCCACGGACGTGGTGCAAAAACCTCCACTGTTCCAGATAAATCAAGATGACATTTCCGTCTGTTTTCCGATGACAGCCAAAATCATGAAGGAACATCCCGCAGAAAATAAGGAAGGTTGTCGGTACTTTATGACCATGGTCGATGATGGTGGCCAGCCAATGGGACATGTGTTGACTAGCATATCTGACGGCTTCCTGGAATTTACCAGCGTTTCCCCCGGCGGAAAATGCATGCGTAACAACAACTTTTTCTCGGTATATTTTCTT
This sequence comes from Fibrobacter sp., assembly GCA_024399065.1. Lineage (NCBI taxonomy): Bacteria > Pseudomonadati > Fibrobacterota > Fibrobacteria > Fibrobacterales > Fibrobacteraceae > Fibrobacter > Fibrobacter sp. Next base: position 24,322 of record JAKSIB010000024.1, read on the forward strand.
GTTGAAGACTGTGACGGCAGCATAGGGGCTACCGATCCGGAGAGTATTCGCAAGCCCTTATCAAGCGAAATTTGGAAATGTGAAGATGGTAATTACAGTCCGAGCACAAATGCTATTTCTTACGGAGAATGGTTTAAGTCTTCTCTGCTGTAAAAACTAAACGATAACATTATGGTTGAAATAAAAGGAGTGCTAGCGCAACTAGCACGTTACTTGCTAGTGGGTGGATTTGCCTTTCTAGTGGATTTTGGGCTATTCGCTTTTTGCCTGTATGTTCTAGGGTGGCATTATCTGCTTGCGAATTTCATCGGGTTGGTTGCGGGTCTGGTACTCAACTATGCCCTTAGCGTCAGGTGGGTTTTCTCGGATTGCAAACGCAGGCTTGAAATGCGTAAGTCTGCAGAGTTTGCCGTATTCGCCGTGATTGGTTTTGCAGGTGTTGCGCTTAACGAACTGTTGATGGTTTTCCTGGTGGACTCGCTCCATGGGCAGGAAATGATTTCCAAGATGATTGCCGCGGCAGTTGTTTTGATGTGGAACTTCGGAGCGCGAAAGCTGACCTTGTTCCGAGAAAAAAAAGGATTGACATGACCACTGAAAATGAATCCCCAAAAATTGCTGTCATCGCAGGTGCCGGGCCAGCAGGCTTGACGGCCGCATTGGAATTACTTCGCACCACAAATGTAAAGCCTGTAATCTTCGAAGCAGAAAATGCAATTGGCGGAATCTCCCGGACGGCTTGCTACAAAGGCAACAGGATGGATATTGGAGGCCATCGATTCTTCAGCAAGAGCGATGCTGTTATGAACTGGTGGCTGAACATTCTTCCCCTGGAATCCAAGGACGGACCCCATCCAGAAAAAGACGATTTGGTCATGCTTTGCCGTAGCCGGCTGAGTCGCATATTGTTCCTGCGGAAACTCTTTGACTATCCCGTAACCTTGAACGGAAATACCATTCGCAGCCTTGGATTTTGGCGAATGGTGAAAATAGGCCTGAGCTATCTTAAAGTGCAGTTGCTTCCTGCTCGTTCCGAAAAGAGTCTTGAAGATTTTATGATCAACCGTTTTGGCGTTGAACTTTATAGAACATTTTTCAGGGACTACACCGAAAAACTCTGGGGCGTTCCCTGTAATAAAATCAGCCCGGAATGGGGCGGCCAGCGCATTAAAGGGCTTTCCATTACAAAGACTGTGGTTCATGCGGTAAAGCAAATTTTCAAAAATAATAGACACGCCATTGATAGGGATAGCGCCGATGAATTCCGTCAGAAAAATACCGAAACAAGTTTAATCGGTCAGTTTCTGTATCCAAAACTTGGTCCGGGCCAGCTTTGGGAATCTGTCGCCCAGAAGATTCTTGACATGGGCGGTGAAATTGTGATGAACGCAAAGGTTGTGGGCGTAAATCGGATTGAGAACCGCGTGGTTAGTGTCGCCGTTGACAACGGTCAAGGCGTCAAGACAATTCCATGCGACTATTTTCTAAGCTCCATGCCCGTGAAGGAACTGGTAACCGCCATGGATCAGCCTGAGACTTCAGTTCCTGCTGAAGTAAAGCGGGTTGCGGAAGGACTCGTCTATCGCGATTTTATGACAGTGGGCTTGCTGCTGGATAAACTTGAAATAGGAAATGTAAAGGACAACTGGATTTACGTTCAGGAATGCGATGTAAAGCTGGGCCGCATTCAGGTGTTCAACAACTGGAGTCCTTATCTGGTTAGCGATCCGTCCAAGGTCTGGATTGGCCTGGAATACTTCGTTAACGAAGGCGATGAAATGTGGACCATGCCCGATGCCGATTTCATCCAGTTTGCCATTGCAGAACTGGACAGGATTCATGTGGCAAAGCCGGAGTCTGTTCGCGACTCCGTTGTATTCCGCGTCAAGAAAGCTTATCCGGCCTACTTCGGAACTTACGGCGAATTCCATAAGATTCGCGAATATCTGGACAACATCGAAAACCTGTTCCTGATGGGCCGTAACGGCATGCACAAATACAACAACATGGATCACAGTATGCTGACTGCCATGGAAACCGTAAAGTGTATTCGCGAAGGCTCCGTTGACAAATCGGATCTTTGGAATGTCAATACCGAAGAAGAATATCACGAAGGCAAAAAGAAATGAAAAAAGTGTTTAAGAAAATTCTAGGAAATTTTGAATTTCGTTGCATCGTCGGCGTTATTGCGTGTTTCGCTTTTTTGCAATACGGGCAAATTCGTGTAGAGAATGTGATTCTTCACCAAGGAGAAAATGACGAAAAAACATCGTTGCCGATTTCCAGAAAAATGAATCAGGGCGAAAATTTTCGCGTTAGCTTCGTCATCTCAAATCCGCTAAATCTTCACTATGACCTGAACATCATCCCCGATGATTGCGCAGAATCGCTAACGATTAACGGCGCAGACATTTTCCTGTCGGATTATTCTGGCAGATGTAATTACAGCAAGGGATTTGTGCTGGCAGATTCTGTTACCGCGCCCCACCGCGTTGGCCCTAGAACGACTTATGAACTTACCCTGAAAAATGGCGGCGGGCCCGGCGGAATCAATGTTTTCCCAAAGGGAATTGGATTTGTGGACGCCCTGGAAATCGTAATTGCGATTCTTGCGGGATTGACGCTTGCATCCTTATGCAGGCGTCGCAAGTGGCACTCATTTTTACTTCTTTGCGTCGTGTTCGGAGTGTTTCTGCGGTTCGCCATGTTCAGTGCCTTGCCCTACACACAATTTGCAAATGACGTGGAAGGCCATTTGGCGTACATTCAGTATATTGCGGATAACCTTGCAATTCCTGCAGCGGATGAATGCTGGACCTGTTACCATCCACCTGTTTATTACACGGTGGCAGCACCGTCGCTTGTCGTGAGTAGCCTGCTAGGATTTGCATCAAGTGCAGGTGTTCAGCTATTTAGTTTGGCGCTTTCAATTCTCATGTTGATTTGCGGTCTTGCGTTTTTAAAGAGTCTTGTGGATGGCAAATGTTTGACTATTGCCGCCGCCCTTTGGACGGTGTGGCCGACCTTACTTTTAGTCGCTCCAAGAATCGGGAACGACCAGATGTTCTTTGCACTGCATGTTCTTTGTCTGTTTGCTGGCTTCAATTACATTAGGCGAGGGAAAGGCTCGTCCCTTGTTTTCGCCGTGGTTTGCGCGGCTCTTGCAATCTGGACAAAATCAACAGGCTTTATCTCTTTGGCACTTGTAATACTGATGGCCGTTGTAGGCTACTTCAAAAATTGTTCGCCAGAAAAAATTACTCCAACCAAACCAGAAATCACAAGCTGGATTTTATTATTGCTAATCTTTGTTGGATTGGCCTTCGAAAAAATAATGGGCGATGGAGGCCTAGTTTCCAACGCAAACAGCCTGCATTCGGGTTTGAAAGTCGGGAACGAAGCCGGAAACTATCTTTATTTCGATTTGAAGTCTTTCCTAACGGAGCCTTATACCAGCGCATGGGCCAACGGTCTGGGCAGAGAATACTTTCTCAATTATGCCTTCAAATCTTCCCTGTTTGGCGAATTCAAACTTGTGGAAACCGCATTGGGTAAGGCCTTGGCATCCTTGATTAGCGTGTCATTCCTGGGCTTGATCGTATTTGCGATTCGCGGCTGGTGGAAAACAAAATTGGATGTTTGCCATTGGATTCTTTTTGTTCAGGGAATCCTGTTCTTTGCAGCATTGGGTTTCCTGCGTAACAAATATCCCTATGCCTGCAGCAACGATTTCCGCTACATCATGCCTGCATTGCTGAGTTTTGTTCCCTATGTTGGATTGGGCGTGTACCAAAAAGAATTTTCCCTCAAGTGGAAAATTCTTGGCATCGCAACAGTACTTGTTTTTGTGGTATGTTCTGTGCTGCTGATGGGCTGCGTGTTTGGATAATCAAACGCGAATATTTTGAAAAAAGACCCCGACTCTTGCAAGTCGAGGTCTTTTAAGTTTTTTTGGAGATCCCGGGTCTGTGCCCGGGATGACACGCACGCGGTTGCCCGCGCGGTTCCATTCAGCGATTAAGCCTTATAGTCAGCGATCTGTTCTGCAGTCAGGTTCATGATGAAGTTGGAGTGCTTCATCACTTCTGCTTCGGCGAGGTTCAGGTAGACCTTGGCGCTCTTGCCGAACAGTTCTGCGTTAGCAGAAGCGTCGCGGATAAGGAGCTGAGCCATGACGCAGTTACCGGCCATTTCGTACAGGCGGCGGCTGCAGAGGTCCAGGAACTCGTTGTTTTCAGCGGCCTTGACGTAGTCGATGGCTGCCTTGAACTTGTCGTCCATAGCCTTTGCGCGGGCCTTGAGTGCTTCAAATTCCGGTGCAACAGCGGCTGCTTCCAGTTCGTCGAGCATGGAAGTGTAGGTGCCGGTGGTGATGTGCGGAAGGGCAGCAACAACCTGGAGCTGGGTAGTACCTTCGTAGATGGAGGTAATACGAGCGTCGCGGTAGAGGCGCTGGCAAGCGTATTCCAGCATGTAGCCGGAACCGCCGTGAACCTGGATGCTGTCGTAGCTGTTGATGTTGGAGTATTCGGCGTTCATGCCCTTGGTGAGCTTATGATGGTGGGGGAAGTCTCCCCCTCGCTACAGCCCCGGCCCCGCCCTTACAATCATTCCCTTCGGGAATAAAGTTCCGAAACCCACCCGGCCGGGTCTTCCGCTACCCCCTCTGCGGGGCTCAAACGCCGCCCCGCAACGCCCTGGCTTGCGGAATGTTATTTTTATCTTAAATTCCCCTTGCGGAAATGTCCTTTTTTTTTTATGATTGGCTTCGTTCTTTTTTGAACAGACATTTTGGGGGTTGTTTTAGAACGCTTGGCTATTTAGCGTTAATTGCTATTTGTCTGCGATTGTTCTTTAGTGTCCTCTGAAAAATGGTGAAATTAGACCTGAATAGGAGGAAAGATTGAAAAATCTATTAAAGTTTGTTTTTTCAGCGTTATTAACTCTTGTTGGTACGAGTAGCGCTCTAAATGCTTGGGATAAGTCTGTAGCCGAAGTATTGCCGGGTTCTGGCGATGTTGATAATCCTGCTTGGATTGCCCAAGTTGAAAGACCTGGCGCCCTTGCTACTGGAAATTTAATTGCTTCGTACGATGAAAATGATTACATCCCATATGGCTATTGTAATGATGTTGTTGATGAGTCAGGTGAAAATTTTAAAGAAGGTGTTTACCAGGTCAAGTCGCTAACCGGAATTCTTAAGAAAGAAACTGACTACGATGGTCTTGACACCTGGCATTGGATGGCGTATTACACCATGGGTTATACTATAACCTGTGGAAATAAGATTACATACAAGGGCCTTTTTAAGTGGCGTAAACATTTGTGGAAATGCAGATCTAATATGGATAACTGGGACTGGGACGATGCTGGCTGCAGTAATAAACATGATATGAGTCTTCATGATTTGGATATTAATACCTACGATTATGCTACGAACACCTTTGTTTCTTTTCGTGATAACGCAAACGAGAATGGAAACAATGTTGTTCCTATAAAGGACCTGATTAAGGCATGGAATGGCAGACCGGTTGAATTTCCTGCGTGGACTTATACGGGTGAACCTGGAAAGACCCTTGCTCATCCGGTTTTGTTTGTTCATGGCTTGAATAGTGACTATGAAATATGGGGGGTAAAGTCCAATGCACCTAAGGCATGCGCCGATTGTGAGAAAAAGGCTCAATCGGAATTTATGAAGGCTCTTGTAAAATCCTATGAAAATGGCTCTGCTCCGGATATTCTTGCTAGAACGTACAATGTTCCTAACACAGGAGACGATATTAATAAAAATGGTATATACTTCTATCAAACTCCAGGTAGTTATGTTGATGGAAAATGGGTAGAAGCAAGACCGTTCTGGGATGCAATTCCATCCCAGTCTAAGAGATTGTATGAAAGAATTGTTGAGGTGATGGATGACTTTTATGGGTCTAAGGGAATAGATTGGAGGACTAATGAAAAGGCTGATATTGACTTGGTTGGACACAGCCAAGGTGGTCTAACTATTAGAGAAATGTTCCGTGGTTTAAGGGCCGACGCTAGTGAATATCCTGCGGGTACGGCCAATGCGGCAAACCATGTCCGCAAAGTTATTACTGTAGATACTCCTCACTTCGGTTCTGAATTGGCTACCGTTGATCCTAATCAAATTTCGGATGAATTTTCTGGTTTAAAGAAAATTGTTAAAGATTTAGATGATTCTAAAACGGATAATCCTCCAGAGCATGAACTTGTAAAAGCAGAACTGGATTTGGACTGGTTGGATTATGCCTCCGCTGTTAAGGATGGCGTAAAAGAAGACAATACGTTGTATTGTGATGTTATTAGTGCGTGCAATATTCTTGGCTGGGTCGTAGGAACAATCTCGTATCCTTTTGATAAAGTTTATTTAAGCGTTAAGGGACCTTATCTTGGCACATACGTGGCAGACGTATCTCTTGATGGTATGATTGACAAGAAAGGGGTTAAAAACATAGTAATTGATAAACTTGAACCCATTGCTAAGGATGCTTACGATTCTCGTCATAATGGACTTCATTTGGATCCCAAAGGTGGTTTTATAGTTAATTTAAATACAGTGATGAATGGAAAGGCTCCTTATCCGGAAAAGCCAAATGGGAAACAGGTTAATATGTTGCCCCTGTATTCCCCTAAGTCCTCTCAGGTACTCTCTTCGTTGCTGGGTTCTCTTTCTTCGACTGCAGATAAATTGTGTGAGGATTATGACGATGATGAAACAGGGTGCTTTGTCATTGGCAAATTCTTTGATAATGTTGTCGTTAATATGAGTAAGAAAGAAGGATTTGACATTAACAGTGCGTCTTTAAAAACTGTTAATTCTGAACTTTGGAAATCTCTGGTGGATATTCAAGATAGCTGGTTTGGTAAAGGTGACGCTCTTGTGACGGAATTTAGCCAGAAGTTTGTGGATCGTAGTAAGGGTCTTTCTCCTGAAAATATTCCTAACTTTATTGATCCGAGACGGTTTGTTTTTCATGATGCTTTGGCTCCGTGGGAAGATCTTCTTCATGGTTCCGTTGACAGTGATGAATTTGGCATCCATATTAAGGGCGCCACTGATCAGGGTTTGGACATTGTGTGTGCTTTGGATCAACGCTGCGATGAAATTGCTCATAATGATGCTTCAAATATTCTTTATCTTGATATGGGAACGGTGGATTTTGTTGGGGATTTCAGTGCGGCTCCGATTTTCATGAATCAGGGAACCCACGAAATCAAGGTTAGCGACGCAACTTATTCTCTTAGTGCCAGCTATATTCCGGGTATAGGTTCTGTTGTTCGTTATACAGATGAAAACAGTGTTGAACATCAGGAAATTCTGTTTGATGGTTCTGTTGCTACCAGTCCTTCTATTAAGCGTAATGGACAGGTTCTTCATGTTTCCTTCACGAACCAGTCGGGCAAAACTTTTGAAAAGGATTACTTGCTTTCCAATCTGTCCGCAGTAACGAATTTTGCGGTTGTGGTGGGTGCGGGGGATGTTGCTCCCAGCGTAATGATTGCTACGGGTACTGCAGCGAATCCTTCTACGCAAACTCTTCCTGTTTCTCCCAGTGAAAAGGTTACTAAATATAGCCCTATGACTGTGTACCATCGCGAAGCTCGAGGTTCATACGAGAAAAATACCTCTCGTCCTAGAATCCTTGTAACAAATACTAGTGGCAGGGATATTGCTGGCTTCAAGGTGGCCTATTACTTCACCGCTGATCCAGCACATAAGCCTGTTGTTGAAGTTGACTATCCTAAGATTCCTGTGACTTTGGAAAATTTGGGAGGCGATCAGTGGAGATTTATCCTTGATGCTAGTGACCAAGTCCTTGCTGCAGGTAGTGTTCTTCCCAATGTCGATGGCTGGCAGATTCGTGTCCATTACGAAGACTGGACTGACTATAAGTTTATCAATGACTGGTCCGCAGACCATAACATTGGTACTCCTGCCCAAAATACCAAGATTGTTGTTTATGATTTGAACGATAATATCATCTGGGGTATCGAACCTAGTGCATACAAGAGTGTTGATGAAGGTTTGGTTCCTCAGCCTGCCGCGACCTTGGCCTGGCATGATTCTGCGCCCCATGAAAGTAATTACTTGAAGCCGAGAGTGACTGTTAAGAATACGGGTTCTGTGTCTCTCCAGAACTATAAGGCTAAGCTTTGGTTCCGTGTACCGGAAGGCAAGGAACTTCATGTTCCCACGGATGACTGGTATACGCCGACTTCTGTTCCCTCGCTTGCAAATGTAGGTGAAAATGTTTGGGAACTGGTCATGAACTTCAATAAGTATATCTTGTATCCGGGTGAATCTGTCAACGAAGGTGATATTGGCGTTCACCTGAAGGATTGGAGTTCATTTGACAAGACTGTCTGCGGTATCGCTTTGCTCGATGCTGATGATAATGTTATTTTCGGCAGTGTGCCTACAGTTGAACGTTGCAAGTCGTTCGATGAACCGAACTTGATGACTCCGCAATATACTTGGAATTTCTAATATGAAAAATCTTTTTCAACTAGTAATCATTTCCGTTATTTTTGTTGCCTGTGCGAAAGATCCCGAGGCATCTTCGGAACCTCCAGAATCAATGCAGGATAGCTGGGTGAAAGTTTTTACTCCGGATATGGATTCCCTCAATACAAGAGGGAGTGGCCTGCAACGGGTGTTGCATTCGGGTTCGTGGATTATGATTGAGGATGCCTGGAGTGTTCCTGCAGAAGGAAACCCCGGTTATCTTGTTCATGCTCCCCGTCTTTTTGTCTCGACTGTGGGTGAAAATCACTGGGATACTCTTTCTATTCCGTCAAAAGGTTACGTACATACTCTGTATACTGATTCCACTGCGTTCTATGTGGGTACAACTACGGGCGATGTTTTGAAATACTTGCCGGATAGCAAAAAGTGGGAAAAGATAAATGTTCTTGATTCTTCTGACGGTATTGAATATGGTGTCTATGGAATTGCCAAGTTTGAAAACAACCTGATTGTTTGCTTGGCGGGTTTCAAGGATACCGTTTCAAAGGAAGTGAAGTCTGTTATCCGATTGCAGAATGGCGGTTCTTGGATCGATTTGGATACGCCTCCCACTCATTATGATACCTATGGAACGAAAATGATCCCTTTGCAGTTTCATAAGGGTGTTGAATGGAATGGAAAATTCTATGCTGCGACTTTGGATGGCGTTTTTGAACTCTCGCCAGGAGCTACGCAGTGGAATCTGTTGCCTTATCCTCCAAAGGTCCAATATACTAAGAGGTATGTTGCCAATCCGATTCAGGACATCCTTGTTCATAAAAACAGTTTGATCATCGTAGATGAATGGGGAAAGTTGGTATATGAATGGAATGCATCAGAAAATGATTGGGCTCCCATGGACAGCTTGTTCCTTAATTACTATGGTGAGGATTCCTTAGGTTATGTGATTAATATTAATTCGATAGAAGGGATAAATGCGCTTGTATCCGATGGAGAACATCTGTTTTCTTTCGGTGATCGATCCTATCCTAAGGTTTACATGGGTGATTATGGTGAACCCTATGGTAATATTCCTAAAGGATGGAGAGAAATTGAGGGCGAAGGTGTCAAGGGACGCCCGCTCCCGACCACGAGAATCTATGGTGGCGATGTAATCGGAGGAATGCTTTATGCCGCTTCATACGAAGGCTTGTTCAAAATCCCGTTGAAGAATTTGGATAGTATTATCGCTGACGAAAAAGATTTTTTCTAACGGATTAAACAATCAAATGATTGAAAAAGGAATTAATAATGAAATGTAGTTTTCTTAAAATAGCATCAATTGTGGCTGTTGTTGCTACTTCTGCTATTGCTGATGAAACCTTTAATGGCATTGGAATTGCTATTACTCCGGCAGAAAAAGGTGCCGAGGTTGTGAGTGTTATTCCGGGGACTCCTGCTGCTGATTCAAAATTACAAAAGGGTGATGTGATTATTTCTGTGGATGGAAATAGTACATACTGCAAGAGAATGACCGATGTTCAGAATTTGCTGCGTGGCGAAAACAATAAGCCGGTGGATATTGTTTTTATTAACAATGGAGATACCCTTGAAACGACGATTCGTCGTGCGGAGTTGACTGTAAAGAACCTGGATAGCGAGGAGTTCAGTGGTGCAGAACTGGAATCTTACGCAAGCTCAGTCCGTTCTGACAAAAAACTTGTTGCAATTATGAATCAAGGTGGTGTTGTTGACGACGCCAATGCTGATGTAAAGAATGTAGACTGCATTTATGTTGATAAGGATGTGATTAAGGAGTCCGCTCCGATTACCCAGGGGAAGAAAGCCGAAAAGATCAAAGTGAAAGGTGTAGACCGTAACACTATCAGCTTTGAACTTGAATCCGCTGGTGAAGCTCTTGTGTCTGTGACTAATTCCAGTGGTGTCGTTGTATCGAGTATTCGAATTCCTCATGCAATGAAAGGAATTAATAGAATATCCTGGGATTCCAGTAATGCTCCCGCCGATCGCTACGTTGTTAGTGTTGAACATCATGGATTCACTAATGGAAAAAGCGTTCTTTTGAAATAACATAAACGCATAATAGCCAAGACCTCGACTCATTGCGAGTCGGGAAAGAATATCAAAAAAAGACCCCGACTCTTGCGAGTCGAGGTCTTTTAAGTTTTTTTGGAGATCCCGGGTCGGTGCCCGGGATGACACGCACGCGGTTGCCCGCGCGGTTCCATTCAGCAATTAAGCCTTGTAATCTGCGATCTGTTCTGCAGTCAGGTTCATGATGAAGTTGGAGTGCTTCATCACTTCTGCTTCGGCGAGGTTCAGGTAGACCTTGGCGCTCTTGCCGAACAGTTCTGCGTTAGCAGAAGCGTCGCGGATAAGGAGCTGAGCCATGACGCAGTTACCGGCCATTTCGTACAGGCGGCGGCTGCAGAGGTCCAGGAACTCGTTGTTTTCAGCGGCCTTGACGTAGTCGATGGCTGCCTTGAACTTGTCGTCCATAGCCTTTGCGCGGGCCTTGAGTGCTTCAAATTCCGGTGCAACAGCGGCTGCTTCCAGTTCGTCGAGCATGGAAGTGTAGGTGCCGGTGGTGATGTGCGGAAGGGCAGCAACAACCTGGAGCTGGGTAGTACCTTCGTAGATGGAGGTAATACGAGCGTCGCGGTAGAGGCGCTGGCAAGCGTATTCCAGCATGTAGCCGGAACCGCCGTGAACCTGGATGCTGTCGTAGCTGTTGATGTTGGAGTATTCGGCGTTCATGCCCTTGGTGAGCGGAGTGCCGGCGGATGCCAACTTGTTGTACAGCTTCAGTTCAGCCTTTTCTTCATCGGTGAGCTTGCGGGTGCGTTCGATATCTTCAAGAGACTTGTAGATGTCGACGTAGCGAGCTGTCTGGTAAAGGAGGGCGCGGCCAGCGTCCAGGCGAGCCTTCATGTTGGAAAGCATTTCATAGACGCCGGGGAAGTTGATGATAGCCTGGTTGAACTGCTTACGGTCCTTGGCGTAGGCGAGAGCTTCGTCGTAGGATGCCTGGCTGATACCCACTGCCTGTGCAGCGATACCGAGACGAGCGCCGTTCATGAGGGCCATCACGTACTTGATAAGACCGAACTTGCGACGGCCGCAGAGTTCTGCCTTAGCGTTCTTGTAAACCAGTTCGCAGGTCGGAGAACCGTGGATACCCATCTTGTTTTCGATACGACGAACGTCGACGCCACCGTCGCGCTTGTCGTAGATGAACATGGAAAGACCGCGGCCATCCTTGGTGCCTTCTTCAGAACGGGCAAGAACCAGGTGAATGTCGGAGTCACCGTTGGTGATGAAGCGCTTCACGCCGTTCAGGTACCAGCACTTGTCTGCTTCGCTGTAGGTTGCCTTCAGCATAACGCGCTGCAGGTCGGAACCGGCATCGGGTTCGGTCAAGTCCATGGACATGGTTTCGCCGGCGCAGATACGCGGGACGAAACGGGAACGCTGATCTTCATCGCCGAATTCGTACAAAGTTTCGATACAGTCCTGAAGGGACCAAATGTTTTCGAAACCTGCGTCGCCGGCAGCGATCATTTCGTTAATGGCGGTGTAAGCAGTTACGGGGAAGTTCAGGCCACCGAAACGACGGGGCATGGTAACGCCGCAAAGGCCAGCCTTCACGGTAGCTTCCAGGTTTTCGTAAGTCTTGCTTGCGTAGCGGACGCGGCCGTTTTCGCAATGAGGACCTTCTGCATCAACTGCTTCTGCGTTGGGAGCGATCACGTTGGAAACGATGTCGCCAGCCAGTTCGCAAACCTTGTTGTAGTTGTCGATTGCGTCGGCGTAGTCGGCCGGAGCGTAATCGGACTTTTCTTCATTAGCAAAGCCATTTTCCCTGAGTTCCACAATGCGGTTCATCAAGGGGCTGCTTTCGAGATTGAACTTAATCTCTGGATGATCTGTATAGAAATTTGCCATAGCGCTTACTTGTTGTTTGCCTTGTAGTACTTGATTAACTTGGGAACCACTTCTTCAACGTTGCCGTTGATGACGTAGTCTGCAATTGCATTGATCGGAGCATCCGGGTCATTGTTCACGGAAATGATAATGCCGGAATCCTGCATGCCAGCGATGTGCTGGATCTGGCCGGAAATACCGCAAGCAATGTAAACCTTGGGGCGAACGGTGAGACCGGTCTGACCGATCTGACGGTCATGGTCGGCTACGAAGCCTGCGTCGATTGCAGCGCGGCTTGCACCAACTTCGCCGTGGAGTTCCTTGGCCAGTTCGAACAGCATGTCGAAGTTTTCCTTGGAGCCCATGCCGTAACCACCGGCAACCACAATGGGAGCGCTCTTCAGGTTGTTCTTTGCTGCTTCGACGTGGCGTTCGAGAACCTTGACCACGTATTCAGCTTCCGGAACGTACTTGGCAACGTCGTGCTTGATGACTTCGCCCTTGTAGTTTACGTCCTTGATTTCCTTCTTCATCACGCCTTCGCGGACGGTAGCCATCTGCGGGCGGTGTTCCGGGTTCACGATGGTAGCAACGATGTTACCGCCGAAAGCCGGGCGAATCTGGCAAAGCTGATTTTCGTAGAACTTCTTTTCGCCACCGATGCTCATTTCGAAGCTGTCGATTTCGAGTTCGGTACAGTCTGCGGTCAGACCACTGTGGGTGGCGGCAGAAATGCGGGGGCCAAGGTCACGACCAATCACGGTTGCACCCATGAGGCAGATCTGGGGCTGTTCTTCCTTGAACAGGTTGATCACGAGAGATGCATGGGGATTGGTGGTGTAGGGGAACAGGCCTTCAGCGTCGAACACATGAACCTTATCGACACCGTAGGGGAAAACCTGCTTTTCGATGCCGTCGATACCGGAGGCGGCGCAAATGCATTCCAACTGGACACCCAGGGTGTCGGCCAGCTTACGGCCCTTGGAGAGCAGTTCGAGGGAAACGTCCTTAACGGTAGTCCCTTCAATTTCGCAATATACAAATACGTTATTCATAGGTTAACCGATAATCTTTCCTTCTAAGAGTTCCTTGATCAGGCCTTCCACATCTTCGTCGCTAGCGGTGAGGGTGCGGCTTTCCTTGGCCTTGAACACAATGTTCTTCACAGCCTTCACGTTGGTCGGAGAACCGGCCTTACCGATCTGGGCAGGATCTGCCTCGATGTCGGCTGCACCCCACTGGGCGATGTCCAGGTAGGGCTTTTCTGCGATAAGGGCTGCATACTTTTCTGCGGCTTCGGGAGCACGTTCGGCAACTGCGGTTGCGTTCTTGTACTTCATGACGCGCTTTGCGTTGCGGGGGCGGCAAGGAGCTGCGGAACCGTTAACGGTCACGACCAGCGGGAGCGGTGCTTCCACGGTTTCAACGCCACCGTCGATCAAGCGACGGATAACGACCTTGCGAGCGCTTTCGTCGAGAGAAAGAATTTCTTCGGCGTAGGTCACCTGGGTAAGGCCCAGCTTCTGGGCGATCTGGGGACCGACCTGTGCGGTATCGCCATCGATAGCCTGACGGCCGCAGAGGATAATGTCGTAGTTGCCAACCTTCTTGATGGCCTGTGCCAGGGTGTAGCTGGTAGCCAGGGTGTCTGCACCGCCGAGGGTACGGTCGGTAACGACAAAGCCTTCGTCTGCGCCGCGATAGAGAGATTCGCGAACGACTTCTGCAGACTTGGGAAGACCCATGGTCACAACGGAAATGGTGGAGCCGGGGAACTGGTCCTTCAGACGGAGGGCCTGTTCCAATGCATTCAGGTCTTCAGGATTGAAGACTGCAGGCAAGGCAGCACGATTGATGGTGCCCTGTTCCGTCATGGCGTCAGGACCAACATTTCGTGTGTCAGGAACTTGCTTAGCAAGTACAACGATTTTAAGACTCATAATGTTATTTCTTTAGCGGGTTTAAATCGCCAAGTATGTTAGTTTAATGTTAGATGGTACAAATGTACAAAAAAATGGGTGCCCTTCTTGAATCTATTCATTGTCACAAGTGAATTTTTGTAAAAATTATTACAGTATTATTACGAAAAACTTACAGTGAATAAAGCGAGATTTTTCCCAGGACTCTATGCACTACTGAAAAAGTCCCCCGATTTCTCGGAGGACTTTTTGCGTTTCCTAACCCGCAAATTTTATTGCTGAATTAATCTTCGGCGGTGGCGTCAACTTTAACGGCGCAGAATTCCTTGGTGTTGATCAACTTTTCAGTGGAGAGAGTGGAGGTGTTGATCAATTCCAGGATGGGGGAGCCGTAGTAGGCGACCCATGCGGTGGTGGCGCTGGCGGCAACCATGTCGTAGGGGTTCTTGCCGATAGCAATGGACTGCTGGACTTCGCCGGAGGTTGTGTTGACCTTGGAGATGGATGCGGCGTCGCCGCGGGACATGACGTACAGTTCGCCGTTGACTACAGCCAGCTTGGAATCCTGATCGAATTCAAGGCCCTTGTCTTCCAAATCAGCGTAGTTGAGGTAAAGCGCTCCATTGGTGTAGTCAGAAACGAATACGTAGGGAATACCCTTGATGACCTTGATGCTATAAGGCTGACGAGTTTCGTATTCGTCCTCTTCTTCATCAGGATTGGAAAGTGCGGTGAGGCTTGTCCCGTCGTAGATATAGGTTCTGATGGCCATGAAGTTCATTCCGTCGCGGTCACCGATGTAGAGAAGTCCGTTTTCTTCATCTAATTCCAGGGAACCGGAAGCATCGGAAATACCGCTAATCTTTGTTACGGAACCTGTGGAAAGATTGATTTCTGAAACACCGACGCTACCATATCCGTAGTAGACGGATACGAAACCCTTGTTGTTTTTCTTGTCTACAACGAAGTCGGTTAAACCGCCGCCCAGCTTGGAACCTGCGATGAATAGGCTGGATTTCTTATTCTTCAAATCAACCTTTTCGATGCCGCGAGTGTTGTCTGCGGGCAAGTTCCAATATGCGTCGTATTCGCCTGCGGTTGCAACGTAAACGTTACCACCAGCGACCTTTACGGCGGAGGGATTTTTGGTGGCCAACTGGATGGTGTCCAAAAGATCGCCTGTAGCTACGTTGTACAAGGCCAGCAAACCGTTGTGATGGAATTCGGTATTGTAGCCGACAGTTGTGGAGCGCTGGAAAATAGCGAACAAAGTGTCGCCGGAAACTTCCAGGTCGGCCAGGTTTGGGGTAGTGCTTTCGTATTCAACAGGCTTTGCGGGTTCTTCGCTGGAGCTGCTTTCTACCGGCTCTTCGGAACTGGAAGAGTCAACGATTTCTTCGGAAGAGCTGGAAGAATCAATAGCTTCTTCAGAAGAACTGGAGGAATCTGCAGTTTCTTCTGCACTGGAGGAAGATTCGTCCTTGCTATCAGAAGATTTGTCGTCCTTTGCTTCGGAGGAACTGGATTTGTCATCATCCTTATCTTCCTTTGCGCTGCTGGAAGATTTGTCCTTGTCTTCCTTTACACTGGAAGAGGACTTGTTGTCTTTCTTGCTGCTGGAGGATGATTTGACGCTGGAAGAGCTTTCGTCTTCATCGTCGAGGCAGTCTTCGGTATCATCGCAGGTGACTTCCGGGCCTACGCCGTTCTTTTTATCGTCGCCACCGCAAGCGCTCATGAACAAGGCGAAACTTGCGACGGTAAGGAGTGATAGGATTTTGCGATTCATGTCGTTTCCTTTTTTTTGGTTTGACATTCCCGGTTTGAACGGGAAATGTGTTGTGGTTAGAAGTTTTGTAAAATCGTGAAGTGCCATTCCCTGCCCGGTGTGGGGTTGGGAGAGTAAATGTTCGTGTAGGTTTCGTCTGAAATGTTCGTGAGGCTAAAAATCAAACGGGTGGATTCCCAGGGGTTGTATCCGAGAGCGGCTTTGTATCTTGCCACGTCGGGCTGGCGAATCTTGTTTCCGCGATCCGTGTAAATATGGGTGCGGTAATTAACGTCAAAAGACAAATCAAAATGGAGGGGGAGGTAGAACTTTCCTTCTACGTAATAGCTGTGAACCGGCTCGCCCGGCAATCGCTTACCTGTGTATAAACGAATCTTGCTTTCGTCACGGGGATCCTGGATGGTGCCGCGCATTGTAGTTTCAAAGAAGTCGGCAGGTTTGCTGTTTAATTCCAGCTCGACACCCTGAATGTTTGCTGCGTCCACGTTGAAAGCCTTCATGGCGTTTGTGCTGACAATCCAATAAATTCCATTTTCCAAACGAGTGTCAAAGTAGGTGGCCCGCAAGGTGCTTTTTTTGGAAGGGCTTTGCACAAATCCGCCAACTTCAAAACGAACGGCGGTTTCGTCTTTCAACTTGGGGTTGGAAAGAACGCCTTGGTAGACTCCGTAAAGTTCCATGAGCTGAGGCTGTCTGTAGAAACGGCCAATACTGATGTTGCCACCGAACCAACTGTCTTTCTTGCCTAGCTTTGCCTGGACCATTCCGGCGTAACTCAAGTCGCGGGTTTCGGCGTCGCTGATGATTGCTGTGCCTGTGGGCATTAAGAATTTTCCACCGTCAATTTCATCGTTAGTCTTAAGGATATTTCCTTCTGCAAAGAGGCTTAGCCATTTCGTAAAGGCGAACTCGCCGTTGGCAGCAATAGATGCTGTGTATCGAGAAACGCCAAAGTCGCGAATGGTGCCGCGGGCGCCCCAGGTTTCGGCGCTAGCCGCTGCACGGATTGTTGCTTCAAGGCGGTCTAGAATCAAGGTTCCGATAAGCTCGGGCACCAAACGGTATCCGGCAAGACCGTAATGAATAAAGTCGGGGTAGCTATAGCCGATGTAATCCAGCGGATAGTAGGATCCAGAAACATTCTTCTCGAATTTGCCTGCCACGCCTGCTTCTAGCAACAGGCATTGCAAAAGCACCGGGGTTTCCAAATGGTATGAAACTTGGGCGTTGTCACCCACGAATTCCGCTACCTTGGTCTGAGAACTTTCATGGCCTGGGTTGCCTGCTTCCGTGTGAGTGATGCTTGCGGAAACGGTGGAAAAATAACCGCCCTTATGAAGAACGCGGTACTGCAGATTTCCAGAGTATTCTGTGAACTCAGCATTTTCTCGCTTGTCCATAAAGTCGTCGTCTTTGTTATAGGCGGTTCCGTTGCGATTTAAAAATTCGTAGTCGTTGTCGCTATGGCGGGCAGAAATTGTTGCAGAGAATTGTACGCTGTCCTTAGGACTTGCAGAAATCTGGGCGGAACCTTCGAAGGAATTGTGGGAACCGATGGTTGCCAGAATGCGCCCGCCCTTGTTCAAGGAATTCTTTGTGATGAAGTTGATGGCTCCGCCAAGACCTGCGCCTCCGAACTTGGCGGGTACGCGATCCTTGTAGACTTCAATGCGTTCTATGTTATTTAAGTCAATGGCGCCCAGGTCGGCTGCTCCACCACCTGCGTCGTTTACGGGAACTCCGTCAATGCAAATCAAAATGTTGCGGGCGGCCACGCCGCGAATGCTTACGGTCTGGAAACTGCCCATGCCGCCTTGCTTGTAGCTTTGAATGCCCGGCAATGCGGAAAGAACTTCTGCTGCGGAAAGACCGCGGCCTTCCCAGGCTTCGGGCTTGATTTCTTCGTAACTGGGAGCTACGTCGGCAGGGGAGGGAGGAGGCTCTACGATTTCGGAGGAACCTAAATCTTGAACGAATTCTTGTGAGGAAACAACGATGCCTTCGTTAGCATCATTTGCGTGGGCTGCGGTTGCCGGGGCAACTCCGAAAGTTGCCATACCCAAAAACACCGCCAGGGCGGTTATGGACCTAGATGTCTCTCGCATCGTTCCTCAACTTTTGCGCAATTCGCGGTGTATCGGAAAGCGGGTGGACCGTGATTCGCGCGACCTGTGTTTTTGCAGTTCTTCTGGCTTGGGGATCATCCTACTTCCGGCTCCTTCGCATGAGGGTTGGCTACCTCACACTGGTTTTGAATTTTACCGGTTTCGTACTCCCATACAGCGGCGGGACCGTCCCGGATTCACACCGGGTTCTCTCCTTTATTTTCTTGCAGGGTACCTGCGACGAAAACAAAGAGCTTTTCAGGGCACAAAAACTTTTGCGTCCAAATTTAGATAAATGATAAAAGGGTGTAAAGTTATATAAAACTTCTATTACGAGTGTGAGCGGCTGTTTTAGCTCTTATTCACTTCGATTCCTAAGCGATTGACCTTGTAGTGCATTACTCTGGGGCTTAAATCAAGATCGCGACCGGCGGCGCTCATATTGCCTTTGTGACGGCGCAGTGCTTCACTGATAATTTCTCGTTCGTAACTGTCGATAAGGGTGGACAGGGGGGAGGTTCCTTCGGGGAGAAGGGCTGTTCCGGAGGTGACATCTGTTTGCAATGTTGGCGGCAAATCGTAGGCGTTGATGGCAACGTCTGTGGTCACGAGGCAGGCGTGCTCAATACAGTTTTCCAATTCACGGACGTTGCCTGGCCAGTGGTAGCTCAGAAGCATGTCGATGGCGGGGGAACTGAGGCGCAAGATTTTCTTGCCGTACTTCAGGTTCATCTTGGCGATGAAATAGTCGGCGAGTAACAAGATATCGGTCTTTCGCTGGGACAAGTCTGTCAGATGGATTTGAAATATGTTTAGACGGTAGTAAAGGTCTTCGCGGAAAAGACCCTGCTGCATCATTTGTTCTAGGTTTCGGGCAGAACTTGCGATGAGGCGGACGTCTGCATTTTGCACGATGTTACTGCCTTGACGGCTGAATTTTCCGTCTTGGATAAATTGCAGGAGCTTGAATTGTGCCGAGGGCGAAAGGTTTGCCACTTCGTCAAGGAACAAAGTTCCTCCGGCGGCTTGTTCTGCTTTGCCGAGGCGTCGGCTGGTGGCGCCTGTGAAGGCTCCGCGTTCGTATCCGAACAATTCACTTTCGAAAGTGTTGGCGCTGTTGATTACTGCACTGCCATTGCTGTCGCTTAAGGTGCTGCAGTTTAGCATCACGAAGGGCTTTTCCTTGCGGTCGGAAAGCTGATGGATGCTTCGGGCCACGTACTCCTTGCCAGTGCCTGCGTTGCCTCGTACAAGAACCAAGGCGATGGATGTGGCGATGTGTCGCACCTGGTCGCGAACCGCTCGCATTTCGCTGGTGTTGCCGATGAGTTCGCCGGGCTTGCCTTTCACCAGGTCGCGAATTTTGTCGCATTCCTCTTGGTGTGCGGAGCTTGCTTCTTGAAATTTTTCTGAAAGAATGGAATGGATTTTGTCTAGTTGGTGCTCACGCTTGCGTACCGAGCGCAATGTCTCGGCAATTTGTGCAAACGTGGAGCTTTCTAGTACGTCAAAATCCATTGTTCCTTGCTTGTGTCATCCCGGCCACCGAGCCGGGATCCCCTAAAAATATTGCTGCGCCGGGGCTAAATGTCTAGGAGTACTCACCCCGACGCAGCCTGTTCTAGGAGAGAAATGTGTCCTAAATATACAAAAAATTTTTAAAATGTTTTACTTTTTTGTAATAAAAACATCGTTCTTTACATTTTTGTAAAGAAATGCTGCGAAAAAAGCCTTTTTTTTTACTGACTTAGCCTCTTTTTCTTCCTAATTTGTGCCTTACACAAGGAAAAATTTTATGAGTTCTTATAGAAAGGATACCATCGCTGAGATTGCCAAGGCCCCTACCGCCCCGGCAATGCCTGCCGCTCCCGTTAACGTGGACTATTACGGCGAAGACGTGTTTAACGCCAATGCCATGAAGGTTTATCTGCCCAAGGATATTTGCAAGAAGTTACTGGCCACCATCGAACAGGGCGCTCCCCTGGATCCGAACATCGCCGGCGAAGTGGCACACGCCATGAAGAAGTGGGCCATGGACCGTGGCGCCACTCATTTTACCCACTGGTTCCAGCCCCTCACTGGATCCACTGCTGAAAAGCACGACTCCTTCTTGGAACCGGAAGGCTGCAACGCCATCATGGTGTTTAGCGGCAAGAATTTGATCGTTGGTGAACCGGACGCATCCTCTTTCCCCAACGGCGGTATCCGTTCTACTTTTGAAGCCCGTGGCTATACTGCCTGGGATCCCACTAGCCCCGCTTTCATCAAGCGTCATGGTAATGGTGCGACCCTTTGCATTCCTACTGCATTTGCAAGCTACACCGGCGAAGCTCTAGACAAGAAGACTCCGCTGTTGCGTTCCCTGCAGGCTCTTTCCAAGTCTACCGAACGCTTGATGGCTTGCTTCAAGGCTGGCAAGAAAAAGACTACCGTTACTCTCGGCGCTGAACAGGAATACTTCCTTATTGATAAGCGTTTCTACCTGCAGCGTCCGGATTTGTACCAAGCTGGTCGCACACTCTTCGGTGCAACTCCTGCAAAGCATCAGCAGATGGATGACC
Organism: Fibrobacter sp.; assembly: GCA_024399065.1. NCBI lineage: Bacteria > Pseudomonadati > Fibrobacterota > Fibrobacteria > Fibrobacterales > Fibrobacteraceae > Fibrobacter > Fibrobacter sp. The sequence goes on from JAKSIB010000024.1 coordinate 45,108, forward strand.
ACTACTTCGGTTCCATTCCGTCCCGCATTCTGAACTTCATGAACGAAGTGGAAATGGAACTGTGGAAGCTTGGTATTCCCGCCAAGACTCGTCACAACGAAGTGGCTCCTGCACAGTTTGAACTCGCACCCATGTTCGAAGAAGTGAACTTGGCTTGCGACCATAACATGCAGGTCATGGAAGTACTTCGCAATGTTGCCGACAAGAATGGCTTGGTTTGCCTTCTCCACGAAAAGCCTTTCGCCGGCGTGAACGGTTCCGGTAAGCATAACAACTGGAGTGTTTCCTACGGCAATGCAAACTTGCTGAATCCGGGTACCAATCCTCACGAAAACGCAGTGTTCCTCACTACTCTCTGTGCAGTGATTTATGCTGTGGATTCTCATGCTGATTTGCTCCGCATGACTACTGCTGGCGCAGGCAACGATCATCGTCTGGGCGCAAACGAAGCTCCTCCGGCAATCGTTTCCATGTACCTGGGCGACCAGCTCATGGATGTGATTGAACAGCTTGAACAGGGCGCTCCCAAGTCCAGCAAGCAGGCCGGTGCCATGAAGCTTGGCTCCGATAGTTTGCCGCCGCTGCCCCGCGATGCGACGGACCGTAACCGCACCAGTACCTTCGCCTTTACTGGCAACAAGTTTGAATTCCGCGCACCGGGTTCCAGCCAGTCCTGCTCTGAACCTAACGTGGTTCTGAACACCATCGTGGCCGAAGCTTTCGACATGATTGCAGAACAACTGGAAAAACTTGACGACAAAAATTTCCATTCCGGTCTCCAGAAGGTTCTCCAGAAGATCGTGAAGGATCACAAGCGGGTCATTTTCAATGGCAACGGCTATACCGACGAATGGATCGCCGAAGCAGAACGCCGCGGCCTTCCCAACATCCGCACTTCCCTGGAAGCACTGAAGGCTTTGAAGAACGAAGCCAACATCGCTCTCTTCGAAAAGTACGGCGTCATGAACCGCGTGGAAATGGAATCCCGTTACGAAGTGAATGTGGAAGACTACCACAAGCGCGTTCGCATCGAAGGTGAAATCTGCCGCGACATGGCCAAGAACATTATCTTGCCCAAGGTGGTGGAGGCTTACTCCTGCGCCCTCAAGACAAATGAAATGGCTTTGAACCAGGGGTTCCCTGGTGTGGATGTCTATGTGAAGTCTCTGGGCGAAGGCTGCCGCGACTTGACCGCTGCTGTCTCTAAGATGGAAACTGCATTGGCCGGCGAACATCAGGACATTCTCGCTGCCATGGCAGAAACCCGCAAGATTGTAGACTCCCTCGAAAAGGTTGTTCCCGACGAAATGTGGCCTCTGCCCAAGTATAGAGAGATGATGTTCATTTATTAATGAACATCATGGCCGCCCGTCGAAGGTGGGCGGCAAATGTCTCGTTCATTTATTAATGAACATTGTGACTCGTTGCGCATGTCGTTGCGAACCCCGAAAGGGTGATATAGAATTAAAGAATCCCCGACACTTACAACGAGTGCCGGGGATTTCTTTGTTAATGCCGTTGAACTTTATGCGAACAACCTTACGACGCGCTTGATGCCTGCGATGAAGCGATCGACATCACGTTCAAGAGTGTACACGCCGAAGGAGAGGCGCAGGGTGGCGTCCACGCCGAACCTGTCCATGACAGGTTGAGCGCAGTGGTGGCCACTGCGCACAGCGACATTTTCTTCGTCAAGAATCATGGCGGCGTCGCTGACGGCGATTCCATCAAGCGTTACGCTGATGAGTGCTCCGCGATTCTTGGGGTTGCCGAGAACCTTAATCTGCGGGATGGTTGCCAGCTGCTCCAACGCATACGCGACAATCTTCTCTTCGTGTTCGCGGATGTTGTCCAGGCCAATTTCCTGCAACCATTCTACAGCCTTGCCCAGTCCAATAACTTCGGCAATGGCGGGGGTGCCGGCCTCGAAACGTTCGGGAACGTCAGCGTAAGTTGTTTTTTCAAAGGTGACGTTCTTGATCATTTCGCCACCGCCGTGCCAAGGAGGCATGGAATCCAGAACATCGTACTTTCCGTAAAGTACGCCGATACCGGTGGGGCCATACATCTTGTGGCCGCTGAATGCGATAAAGTCGCAGTCCAGCTTTTGCACGTCGATCTTCAAGTGTGAAGAACTCTGGGCGCAGTCAATGAGGACTTTTGCCTGAGGGGCCAGGCGGCGCACGGTCTTAATAATGTCTTCGATGGGGTTAACGGTGCCTACGGCGTTGCTTACGTGGGTCACGGCCAACATCTTTACTTTTTCAGTGAGCAGCTCCGGCAACTTTTCCAAATCCAAATCGCCGCTGTCCAAAACGGGAATGACCTTGATTTTTGCGCCCTTCATTTCGGCGACAATTTGCCAGCTTACGATGTTGGCGTGGTGTTCCAATCCGCTAATCAGGACTTCGTCGCCCTCGTTGAAGAACTTGCGCCCGTAACTCCAGGCTACCAGATTGATGCTTTCGGTGGTGCCTCGGGTAAAGACGATTTCGCTTTCGGATTTTGCGTTGATGAACTTGGCCACGTTCTTGCGGGTTGCTTCGTATGCTTCGGTTGTTCGGGCGCTCAAACGGTACACGCCGCGCTTTACGGAACTGTAATGTTCGCGGTAGAAGTCATCCATTACGTCAATGACGCAAGCGGGCTTCTGGGTGGTGGCCGTGCTGTCCAAAAAGGCGAGGGGCTTTGCCTCCTTGTCTCCGTTAACAAGCATGGGAAATTCGCTACGAATGTTTTCTGCATCAATCATGGGTGCAAATGTAGGAAAATTTTACAGGTCTCGTCCGTCTCATTTTTCTATATTTGGTGCCGAAAAAATTGGATAGGAAACAAAAATGAAAAACTTTGCATACATTTCCGTACTGGTGGGATCTTTGGTGATGTCTGCGTTTGCCCAGGACGCTCTTCATGAAGCAATCGATGGTGGTGACATCGCTACAGCTCAGAAGATGGTCAAGAAGGGCGAAATCGAAGAAATATACTGCGGCAAGCTTTCCGCTAACGATGCAGTAAAGGTCTACGATAAAATTTTCAAGTCCATGCCCGATGAAAGTTTCGCCGCGTGTCCGAACCAGTTCTCCTACGGCTATGGCGAAAAGGTTTGCGGAAACGCAAAGGCAATGAACGCCTGTACCGAAGTTCTCTCCTACCTCTTGATGGAAGGTTCCGCAGGGAACGTCAATGCCATTGACGCCTTGGATAAGGTGACGAAGGTTGCCTTGAAAACCAAGGCTTTTGCAAAGTCGGTTAAAGAACAAGTCGATACTACGACATGGGTTGCTTGCCCCAAGAAGGGTAAGGATCGTGCCGCCTGCATTGAGGAATGCAAGTCTCAGTCCGATTCCTTGGGTGATGAAGCCCATAGACTGACTTGCGATTCCAAGCCCGAACATTTTGTGGAAACAACAATTTCCGTTTCCAAGCCCTCTCCCCTTTACGAAAAGCTCCGCATAGGTCTTGCCGAAGGTTTCTGGAAGTCTCCCATGTCTGTTGCGGCAAAGTTTGCAACTCTGGCGGGCTCCTATGCAAAGGCGCTTGCCATCGAAGACTCTGCGATTGTGAACAACGATTACATCACCCGCTGGGCTGATACTCACAAGGCTGCTGGCACCGCCTTGCCTGGTGGCGTTCTGTTCCGCTTCTGCTCTGCATGGCAGCCTGCAGTAGATTCTATCCTGAAAGAAAAAGAATTTGAAACCCGTTGCCCGGTCTTTGAATCCTTCGTTGATCCCCGCGATAACCAGAAGTACAAGGTCAAGGATATCAATGGCACCAAGTGGTTTGTCCAGAACCTGAATTTTGCTATTGAAGAAAAGTCTCAGTGCTATGACCGTGAAGACGAAAACTGCAAACTTTATGGTCGTCTTTACAATCACGAAGCGGCTCTGGTTGCATGCCCCGAAGGTTCCCATATTTCCACCGACGAAGAATGGAAGGATTTGGAATCCTATGCTGGTGGTGCAAGCGAAGCTGCAGAAAAACTTCGTAGCAACGGCAGTGATGACTATGCCTTTACGGTCTTGTTTGGCGGCTATGTCAACAAGAATGGAATTCCTGTGATTCTCGGTGAAGGTGCTTACTTCTGGACAGAAAGGGAAACCGCCGATGGCCGCGCCATTGCTCGTTCCATGTTCAGTACCGATCGTGATGTTTCCTCCATGCCGGTGGAAAAATCCTTCTCCATGTCTGTTCGCTGTGTTGTTGATGCTGTGGCCGGCGCTTCCGCCGAGGCCGCAGCAGAAACTCCTGCAGAAGAATAGTCTGTAGAATTTGTTTTGGGTTAGGTTAGGACTGTTTTTGGGAAAACAAAATGGAAGAGAACAAGAAAAATTATGCGCCGACTTGCAGTCGCGAAACTTGGATTGCAAGACAGGCTTTGATGAACAAGGTTCGTCAGTTTTTCGTTTCCAGAAATGTTCTGGAAGTGGAAACGCCGACCCTTTCCAATGCCGGTGGAACAGACCCGCAGCTGGACTACTTTGAAGTTGCTGGAGAAACTCCGCGATTCATGATGACCAGTCCGGAATTCCACATGAAGAGACTTCTGTCTGCTGGCTTTGGGGATATTTTTCAGATAGCCAAGTCCTTCCGTAAGGACGAATTCGGTAGCCATCATAATAATGAATTTAGCATGGTGGAATGGTACCGCGTTGGCATGCCGCAGGAACAGCTGATGGATGAGGTGGAAGCCTTGGTCAGCGAAATTCTTGGTAAGCCTATTAACGCTCGCAGGACCCGTTGGATTGACGCGTTCAAGAAGTACGCCAAGGTAAATCCTTTCTGCCATGACCTTACCAACTTTGTTGTAGCTTGCCAGGTTCACAATGTGCCTGTCCCGGAATCTCCGGAAATGATGAGTCGAGAGGACTGGTGGGACTACTTGATGGTCTTCATTATTGAGCCGGCCTTGGCAAGCAATGGTCCGGAATTCATTATGGATTACCCGCCTTCTCAGGCGGCTCTCGCACAAACATACAAGGATGATGAGGGCTACACTTGGGCTCGTCGCTTTGAATTGTTTGTGGATCAAGTTGAACTGTGTAACGGCTATACCGAATTGACGGATGCAGTGGAACAGCGTCGTCGTTTCGAGGCGGATCTGGAAATTCGTCGCAAGATGGGCAAGCCTCTGCCTCCTGTTGATGAAAATTTCCTTGAAGCCTTGGATGCTGGAATGCCCGCTTGTTCCGGTGTTGCTCTTGGCTTGGACCGTCTCTTTATGCTGGCTTTGGAAAAGCCGGAAATTGCAGACGTGATTCTGTTCCCTAGCCCCATAGCCTAGTGGTCTAGTACAAATAAATTAAAAAAGGCCGTTGCGACAGAGCAACGGTCTTTTTTATTTAAGCAATTTCTTGATGGAACCTCTCATGTCATCTTCTTCAAAGATGCCTGAGTGGATTTGAACTATGCTGTCTTGATCGTTTACTAAATAGGTTACGGGAAGAACGCCGGGGTTTCCAAGAATATTCATCAAATCGTAGTTCCAGTGAACCACGGTCCATTGAAGTTTTTGCTTCTTTTTGAACTTGGCTGCGATTTTCACATTGTCGTCTTCACTGACCATAAGGACCTTGAAACCTTGACCGCTGAATTCGTCGTGTAGTTTTTTCAACATGGGAATTTCTGCCATGCAGGCCGGACACCAGCTGGCACTCAAGGTAATGAGGGTAGCCTTCCCCTTTTCATCCTGGTAGGTGGTTTTCCCGCCGTCCACATTAATTGCGGTGAAGTTTTCTATATGGCCGGGCAGGACCGTGAAATGGCTGTCGGCAATCTTGCGATTCAGGTACAAATAGCCAAAAACGCCGATCAGGGCGGCAAGTACCAGAATTTTTATACGTGAAGAGGCCATATCTAAGTTGAATTTATGAAATTTTCGCCCGTTTTAATGTTATATTCTTGGATATGGCATATAATATTCAAGATCTTCTTTCTGAAATGGTTAAAAGAGGCGCTTCCGACTTGCATATCACTGCAGGCGCACCTCCTCTTATTCGTCTTCACGGTAACTTGACTCCCATTGGCGAGAACAAGCTGAAGCCGGACGAAACCATGCGAATGACTTACAGTTTGATGAACGAAATGCAGAAGAAGTCCTTCGAACAGAACAAGGAATGTGACTTCTCTTTCGGTATTGCAAATTTGGCCCGTTTCCGTGCTAACGCCTATTTGCAGCGTGGTTGCGTTGCCTTGGCCCTTCGTATCATTCCGCTGGACATCAAGACCTTTAAGGAACTTGGCTTGCCGAAGATCATGGCTGAGTTTACCACTCGTCCTTCTGGCCTGGTTCTTGTGACAGGTGCTACCGGTTCCGGTAAGTCTACTACCTTGGCTGCAATGATCGACAAGATCAACAAGGAACGTCACGACCATATTCTTACTGTTGAAGATCCTATTGAATTTTTGCACAAGCATCAGGGCTGTATGATCAACCAGCGTGAAGTGGGTAGCGATACCAATAGCTTCTCCGATGCTCTTAAGATGGCTCTTCGTCAGGACCCGGACGTGGTTCTCATCGGCGAAATGCGTGACCTGGAAACCATCCGTGCTGCTTTGACCATTGCCGAAACGGGTCACTTGGCTTTTGCAACCTTGCATACCAACTCCTGTGTTCAGACCATTAACCGTGTGGTGGATGCTTTCCCCAAGGGTGAGCAGCAGACCGTTCGTACCCAGCTTTCCTTTGTGCTCCAGGGCGTTATATGCCAGACCTTGGTGCCGAAGATTGGTGGTGGCCGCGTGATGGCTTACGAAGTTATGAACGTGACCCCGGGTATTCGCGCCCTAATCCGTGATGACAAGGTTCACCAGATTGAATCCATGATTGAAATCGGTCAGAAGTTCGGTATGAACACCATGAATATGTGTCTCTGCGAACTTGTCAAGAACCACAAGGTCGACCGTTTCGAAGCTCTTTCCCGTTCTCCCAGTCCGGACCAGCTGGAACAGCTGTTCGTGAAGGAAGGTGTGTAATAAATGGCTGAATTTTTGTACAAGGCTACCAACACTGCCGGTAATAAGTTCGAAGGCACTCTCGAGGCAAAGGACAAGGCTGAAGCTGAAGCCCTGTTGATGCGTCGTCGCTTGATTATTGAAAGCCTTAAGAAGAAACCTACGGAAATTAAGCTCCCGTTTGGTGGCGGCATCAAGGCTGCCGACATTTCCCGTTTTACCCGAATGTTCTCTTCCATGAGCTCTGCAGGTCTTCCCATGTTGCAGTGCTTGAACATTCTGGAGGAACAGTGCGAAAACCCCGATTTGAAGGCTGTGGTCCACAAGGTGACCATGTCCATTAACGGCGGTTCTTCCTTGGCTGACGCCTTGTCTCAGCATCCGAAGGTGTTCTCATCCCTGTACACCAACATGGTGGCTGCTGGTGAAGCTGGTGGTATCTTGGATGGCATTCTTGCTCGTCTGGCAGACACCTTGGAAAACAGTGAACGTTTGAAGCGTAAGGTGAAGAAGGCTTTGACCTATCCGGTCATGTTGATTGTTGTGGGTATCGTTGTGGTGATCGCCTTGATGACCTTCGTGGTGCCGACCTTCGCAGAACAGTTTGCTGCCTTGGATGCAGAACTCCCTGCTCCGACCCAGGTGGTGATGAATATTTCTGACTTCCTCCGCGATAACGGTTTGTTCCTGTTTATTGCTGTGGTTATAGTTGCGGTTGCATACAAGATGGCTATGAAGGTCCCTGCGGTAAAATTTGCGTGGGACGGAATGATGCTTAAGGTTCCTAAACTAGGAGACCTTCAGATTAAATCCGCTACTGCAAGTTTCGCCCGTACGTTGGGTACTTTGCTCAACGCCGGTGTGTCCGTGATGGACTCCTTGAAGGTTGTGGCTTCTACTGTTTCGAATAAAGTTGTGGAAAAGGCCATCAACAAGATTTCCATCGGTATCGCCGGTGGTAAATCCATTGCAGAACCTATGACTGAAGTCGGTATTTTCCCGCCCATGGTGATTCAGATGACTGGCGTGGGTGAAAAGACCGGTAACCTTGGCGGCATGCTTTTGAAGCTGGCTGACTTCTATGATGAAGAAGTGGATGCTGCTGTGGATGGCGTCGTGGGCATGATGGAACCCTTGATCATCGTGTTCCTCGGTGGTGCTGTGGGTGGCTTGCTCATCGCAATGTATATGCCGATGTTCTCCATGGGCGACGCTGTTAAGGGCTAAAAAACTTCGCGATACTTCGTCATGGTTTGGCTCACGTACGTTTAAGTACGCTACGCCAAACCATTCCTTGTCTCACTCGTTTTTGCAAAGCATCGCGATACTTCGTCATGGTTTAGCTCACGTACGTTTAAGTACGCTACGCCAAACCATTCCTTGTCTCACTCGTTTTTGCAAAGCATCGCAATAGTTCGTCACGGCTCCGCTCACGTACGTTTAAGTACGCTTGTTTTACCAGGAACTTGTTAGATTGGTTCGGTGGTTGTGATTAAAAACAAATGAAAAATCGCTACACTTGATACAGTTTGCATAACCTAGATATTGGGACGCTTGCGTCCCTTTATTTTTTTGAATAATTTATGGAAAAACGAGGTAAGACTATGAATAAGAAACTCCTTCTCCCCTTGGCTTTCGGCCTTTGCGCAGGCTTCTTCACTGCTTGCGGTGACGACAATGGCAACAATCCTGATAATGGACAGATTTCTGATTTGTCTAGTTCTTCAGCTATTCTTCCTGTGGATCCTTTTAGCTCCTCCTCTGAGGTTCTTGGCTCTAGCGCATCCATGCTTCCGGGCTCTAGCACTTCCTTGATTCCAGGCTCTAGCGCATCTGACATTGTTCCCCCGGTTCCGTCTGAAGGAGCTCCGGCTGTACCTACCATCGGTGCAGATGGCTTTGCCTCACATTGGGTTCGTTCTGATGAAGGTCTTGTCACTTTCCCGGAAAACGTTTCCGTTCCTGTAGACAACTTTGCTGATTTCACCTACTACGGTGCAGAGCTTACCGGCTTAGACCAGTTCCACTATGGTCGTTTCGAAGCCCGCATGAAGATGGTTTCTATTCCGGGCTCTGTTAGCTCCATGTTCCTCTACTATGATGATTCCTGGAAGAAAGGTGATTATGTTTGGAATGAAATTGATATCGAAATTCTTGGTAAGAATCCGGGCGTGTGGCAGTCGAACCTGATTACCCGTCATTCTGACGAAGAAACCGGTAAGAAGACCAGTAATACGACTTCCGAAGCCAAGCACCAGTATGGCTTTGATGCAACGGCAGATTTCCATCTGTATGCGATGATCTGGACTCCGGAATATATCTCCTGGGAAATCGACAGTGTTGAAGTTCGTCGTGACTACGTTGGTGAAAAGAAGGGCCAGGTGGAATTCATGACTGAAGAACAGTCCCTCCGTTTCAACCTCTGGGCTGCAAAGAGCACTGCCTGGGTTGGCAAGTTCACAGGCGCTGAATTGGCTGATGGTCCCAAGGCCCAGTGGATTGATTACGTTCGCGTGTACAAGTATGATGAAGCAACAAAGACCTTTGCCCTTGATTGGCAGGATGACTTTGACGGAACAGACCTTTCCGATCATTGGGCTACGGGTAACTGGGAAATGGAACATGTCATGCTTTCTCCCAGCAATGTGGTCGTGGAAGATGGCTATTGCAAGTTGTTGATGTCTCGCGAATAGTTTACAAGAGTCTCTCCTAACTATCGAAGGTCCCGGTGTTAAATCGGGGCCTTTTTGCATGTTAACCCTGCATCGGGGGCTGCGAATATGACTTTAAAAATTCTATCTTTTCCGCTGTAAAATTATAAAGGGACACAATATGCCTACTATGACTTCTGCGCAAGTGCGCGAATCCTTTATCAAGTTCTTTGAATCCAA
>JAKSIB010000025.1 GCA_024399065.1 Fibrobacter sp.
ATGTTTTCATAGGTGAGCCGAAGGATAGACGCTGGAGCCGTTGGCGTAAGCGTCAGTAATGACCGCTCGTGCTAGAATAGAGATAAGTACATCTCGTTAGCACTCGCTCTCACAAAATGCCACTGGTTAACAACCAGTGGCATTTTGCTCACGGAGACCTCAAGTCGCGGCGGAGTGCTTGCACTCCGAAATGACCGAGGCGAAGAGGCGGACGCTGGAGCCGTTGGCGTAAGCGTCAATAATCCGTAAGGCGAGTGTCGCGGAAATTGAGCTTCGCGAAATTAAAGGCACCGGTGATGAACCGGTGCTTTTTTATATATTCAGAAAATATAGGAGGGTCTTATGAAAAAAATATGTGGTTTAGTCGCAGTATTGTGTGTGACCGTTTCTTTGATAGGATGCGCTGGTTCTAATAAGCAGGGACTTCCTAATCACATAGATTTCAATAAAACAGAGGCTGCGGAAGTTGCCATGCACGCCGAGGAATTTAGAGTTATGGATTCCCTCGCCGCTGTTGGTCAACTGTTAGCCTGGCAAGATGGTGTTGCATGGGTGGCGTCAGATTCTTTGATGGCAGATCTTCCAAAAGAACAGTTGAAAAGTATGAAGGGCTGGGTTGCTCAGGGTAATCTGAAGGAAGGCTTTTGTGTGTTCTATGGAAAGGATTCCTCTGGTTACTACCAGTTGGCTCGATACGATTTTACTCCTCAGGGAATGAATCGCGCTACCGCTCGTATGGAAATTCCTGAGGGAGATCTGATGGAACTGGTTCGAATGAACGATTCTGCCTATCAGTTCTTTAAAAATTCTGGAGAAATGTTTAATGTTAAGTATAACACCTATATTCTAAAGGGCGAAAATGGCTATACGTTTTACGCAATTCCAGGTTCGACTTCTAAGTATGTTATTCTGGGTGGGGCTGCTAAGTTGACCATCGATGAAGATTCGTGGAAAGTGGAAAACTTACACAAAAGTCCAATCGCAATGGAATGGAAAGACGTTAACAAGACTTCTTTTCCCGTTCGAACTTCTTCAATGAGAGATATTCTTAATGAGGCTGACTTTGCTCAGTACTACATCTATGCAAAATCAATGCCTGATCAGTATATCAAAACTCGTAAGTATTTGATTGGATTGCTTCGCGACGTTAATGGTAAAATGGCCATTGTCGTTGTGAAATAAAATTGCTATTGCAACAGTGAGTCTTATCGTCCTAATGTCTCGCGGTAGTTGTGGACTGCTTCCTTGTAGCTTGCCACGGCCTTGGAAATGCGTTCTGCGATGTCCTTCTGGCCGGCGTCGCTCATCATGTAGGCTTCGTCTTCCAGGTTGCTGATGAAGCCGATTTCGTAGAGCACGGCGGGCATCAATGCGCCTACGAGGACCATGAAGCCGGCACCGCCTACGCCGCCAGCTTGCTTGCGGATCTTGTAGCCCTCATTGGCCTTGAGAAGTTCTTCGGTGAACATGTAGCTGTTCTGCTTGTACTTTTCTAGGCGGGCTTCAAGCTTGAACCACTCGATGGGGGAGAGTTCCTCCTTGGCGTTTTTTTCGCCATAGAGGGTGGCCACCTTGTTTTCGCGGCGGGCGATGGCCTTGTCTTCTTCGCTTTCGGGAGCGCGGAGCACGTAGACGTGGTAGCCCTTGATTTGCTTCTTACGTTCGGGAGTGGCGTCCACGGCGTTGCAGTGGAGGCTGATGAAGAGGTCGCCGTCCCACTGGTTCGCAAGATTGGCGCGCTGGCCCAGTTCGATGAACACGTCCTTGTCGCGGGTCATCTTCACGTTGAAGCCTTCCTTTTCAAGTTCCTTCTTCAGGAGCTTGCCCACGGTAAGCACGATGTCCTTTTCCTGGGCGTTGACGCCGAGAGCGCCGGAGTCCTTGCCGCCGTGGCCGGGGTCAATGACGATGGTCTTGACTTCGCGGGTGCCTGCGGTTTCGTTCTTGGGGGTTGCGACTGTCTTCGAGGATGTGCTAGACGTTGCCGCTGTCACGGCGACAGGTGCTGCAGAGGAACTGGAAACGGCCACGACAACACCGAACAAATTCTTGATGTCGTTCTCGTTGATCCAGATTTTTCCGTTCACAAGTTCAGGGGCGGAAGCCAGCTGCACAGCCTTGGCGCCTACATAGGCGTAGGGGAGACCGATGGCGAACTTTGCCGTGTCCTTGGCGGAAACCAGCTTGAATGTCTTTTGGACGGGATACCAGTGGAAAGATGCTTTCTGTTCCTTGGCCACGACTTCAACGTCAACCTTGGACGCGCCTGCTGCCCAGAGGCTTGTGACGCATGCAACGCAGAAAAGCAAAAACCACAGGATCTTCTTCATTACTTGTGTGCCTTTGCTGCTCGAGCCATTTCCATCTTGGCGTCTCGTTCCATAATGGATTGACGCTTGTCGTGCTGGTCCTTACCGCGGCAGATTCCCATTTCAAGTTTTGCGCGACGGTTCTTGAAGTAGATCTTCAGCGGGATGAGGGTGCAGCCCTTCTGTTCCTTGGCCTTGCGCATCTTCTGGATTTCGTGGGCGTGAGCCAGGAGCTTGCGCTTGCGGGCAGGGAAGTGGTTGAAACGGTTTGCGAAAAGGTATTCGTCAATGTGGGCGCCCACCAGCCAGAGCTGGTCCTTCTCGTCGTCGATGTCGATCCATGCTTCGCCGATGGTACACTTGCCGTCGCGAATAGACTTCACTTCGGAACCGATGAGCATGATGCCCACCTCGAAGGTCTCGTCCACGAAATAGAGGTGGTTGGCCTTTCTATTCTGGATGACTGGTGTTGCCTGTTCTTTCTTAGCCATTGACGGTTAAACCTTATTTCTTCTTTGCTGCCGGCTTACGTGCAGCGGGCTTCTTTGCGGCGGACTTTGCTGCAGTTGCAGCCTTGCGGGCAGCCTTTGCCTTGGTCTTGTCTGCGGCCTTGGGAGTCTTGGATTCCACGAGCTTCTTGGATTCCCAGCCCACCTTCTTCTTTTGGACGTGAGGAACAGCTGCGTCCAAGGCTTCCTGAAGTTCCTGGCAGCCTTCGCCAGTGAATGCGGAAGTGACGATAACCTTTTCGCCGTTTTCCTTGAACTGCTTGATGGCGGCGTCGATACCCAGGTCGCTCTTGTTCAGCGCAATGACGTAGGGCTTCTGTGCAAGCTTCGGATGGAATGCTGCAAGTTCACCCTTGAGGACAGCAAACTGTTCGTAGGCGTTGTCCATGAAACCGTCGATTACGAACAAAAGAGTGTGAGTACGTTCGATGTGCTTCAGGAACTGATGACCCAGGCCCTTTCCTTCGCTGGCGCCTTCCAAAAGACCCGGAATATCTGCAACCACGAAGCTATGGCCGTGCATCTGCACAATGCCAAGTACCGGTTCTAGGGTGGTAAAGGGATAGTCGCCCACCTTCGGGCGGCCGCTGGAAATCTTGTTCACCAGGCTGGACTTGCCTGCGTTGGGGAAGCCCACCAGACCGACGTCTGCCATGAGCTTAAGTTCCAGGGAGAGGACGCGCTTTTCGCCAGCTTCGCCGGGGAGGCACTTGCGGGGAGCCTGGTTGGACGGTGTTGCAAAATGCTGGTTGCCCATACCGCCCTTGCCGCCGCGTGCTGCGATCCAGCGCTGGCCGTCTTCGGTAAGGTCTGCGAGAATACGGCCTTCTTCGTCCTTCACGATGGTTCCGCGGGGAACGCCGACGACGAGGTCGTCTGCAGAAGCGCCGGTGCAACGCTTGGCACCGCCGGGCTGGCCGTTCTGAGCTTTGTAGACGCGGGTGTTGCCCATGTCCAACAGGGTAGAATACTGTTCGTTGACTTGGAGGATAACGTGACCGCCACGGCCGCCGTCACCGCCATCGGGGCCGCCCAGGGGAACAAACTTTTCGCGGTGGAAACTGCAGATGCCGTCGCCGCCTTTGCCGGAGCGTACTTCGATTGATTTTTCGTCTAAAAACATATTAGGTTCGAGGTACGAGGTGTGAGCTCGTCGCTTCGCTCCTTTGAGGTTGAGTTAGGCGGCTTTGCCGCGGTCTTACAGGCCTAAAGTTTCTTCCAAGCCCAGGGCGATGTTCATGTTCTGGATGGCGGCGCCGCTAGCGCCCTTGCCCAGGTTGTCGATAATGGTTGTAACCTGCATAACGGTTTCGTTGCCGAACACCTGGATGCAAGCATTGTTAGTGCCGTTGCAAATGGTGGGGTTCAGGCGACCGTTAACAAGTGCCGGGGAAACAGCGGGAGCTGCTTCGTAAGGCATGACGGATACAAAGTTGGAACCTTCGTAATGCTTTGCCAGAACTTCGGTAAGTTCTTCCGGAGTGACCTTCTTGGTCAGCTGGTTTGCAAAGATGGCGACAGTCACAGCCATGCCCTTGTAGTAGGGGCCAAGTACCGGGTTGAAGAACGGAGTGTTTTCCAGTTCGCAGTACTTCTTCATTTCAGGAAGGTGCTTGTGAGCGAGAGCCAATGCATAAGGTGCCGGAGCCATGATGGCGAGGGATTCGCCGGGCTTGTGGCCGAGGGCTGCTTCCTCTTCATATTCGGCAATGAGCTTCTTGCCACCGCCGGAGTAACCGGTGAGGCTGTAGGCTGCAACGTTTGCGGATTTCGGGAGGAGGCCGCTTGCAATCAGCGGGTGAACTCCCAGAATGAAACCGGTGGCGTGGCAGCCGGGATTTGCAATGCGCTTTGCCTTGCTGATAGCTTCACGCTGTGCAGCGGAAAGTTCAGGCATCCCGTAGGTCCAGTCGGGATTGACGCGGTGAGCGGTAGATGCATCGATGATGCAGGTGTTGGGATTGGTGCAGAGGGCTGCGCTTTCTACAGCTGCAGCATCCGGCAGACACAGGAAGGTCACGTCGGATTCATTGATCAATCTCTGACGTTCGTTCACATCCTTACGGAGTTCCGGATCGATGCGGAGAACTTCAACATCAGTACGCTTTGCAAGGCGGTCATAAATCTGAAGACCGGTGGTACCTGCTTCGCCATCAACAAAAATCTTGAACATTGCAATATTCCTTATGGAAAAGGTTTTAGGCTCCAGGTTTGAGGTTCCAGGTATTAGCTACGCGGCTTTGCCGCTTACTAGAGCTGCGCCCTTGGCGCCATTAATTACCTGAGGCCTCTTGCCTGTAACCTGAGGCCTACTTGCCAGCGCCGCAGCACTTCTTGTACTTCTTGCCGGAACCGCACGGGCACGGATCGTTACGACCCACATCCGGTTCGGTCTTCTTCACGGTTTCCTGCTTCACAGCACGGCCATCGTAGAAGAACCAGGCACCGCCGACCTTGTGGAATTCGCCAAGTTCGTGGTGGTTGCGGGTAACGTTGCCCTGCTTGAAGCGAGCGATGAATTCGACCCAACCGATGTTCTTTTCTTCTTCGGTCTTGGTCTGCTTGATTTCGATGCCGAGCCATTCAGACTGCTTGCTCCATGCTTCTACGCTGGGTTCGTCGAAGTCGTCACGCTGGGTAGCTTCGAGAGATTCCTTGAGCCACTTGATTTCGTGCTTGACGTAAGCGGTGTAGCGAGAACGCATCAAAGCTTCGGGAGAAGCTGCAAGAGCAGTCTGCTTGATGATAGGTTCGCAGCATTCGCAATATTCCTTACCGGAACCGCAGGGACATAAATCAGCCATAATTACCTCGTTAAAAGTGTGAAAATTTTCAAGGAAAAGATAGAAATTAGACGAGAGACGAGATATACGAAACTTTGAACTTTAGTTCAAAATAGTTGAGTTATCCACCTTGTGGAGACGAGAGACGGGAGAAATGGGCTGGAATTAGATGAGAGACGAGAGACGAGAGAAATGGGCTGGAATTAGACGAGAGACGAAAGATGAGAGACGGGAGAAATGGGCTGGAATTAGACGAGAGAGGAGAAATGAAAGAAAGGATGAAGAATGTGGATAATGGTGGCGTTCCCACGACCTCTTCTCTTATACTTCGTAAAAAAAAGACGAAAGGTTTTATCCTCTCGTCTTTCGTCTGTAGGCTCGAAGAGCCGTTCTTTCGTCTAAATTACAAGCACTTCTTGAGGAGCCAGAATTCTTCCTTGCCGCCCCGGCCCGGGAGGCTGCCTACAGCCGGAATGCGGTCGACGATATCGAACACGCCGTCGAGACGAGCCATGAGTTCGCCTTCGCTGGTGCAGTGGGGAGGACCCTGGAGGGTCTTGCCGTTCATCAGCGGATACATGAGGGAAATCAAAAGGCCGTCGTCCTTCAGCATCTTGTAGCAGACTTCAAAGTATTCATCGCGGCGGCCCGGATGAATAGCGGTGAAGGTGCAGTAGTCATAGACGATATCGAACTGCTGGCCGCCGCGCTTTGCATCCTTCGGGGAAAGGGTGAAAAGGTCCAAATCCAAGGAACGGAGGTTCTTGTGCTTGCGGCTCAAATGGTCCAGTTCATCAACTGCAGTAGGTGCAAAATCAACTGCCAAAACGTCGTGACCGCGGAGGGCCCATGCTTCGGCATCGTAACCAAAGCCAGCGCCGGGAACGAGGACGGAGCCAGTTGCGGGGCAGGCGGGATTCTTGAAGAATTCCAACAAGGCGGGTGTTGCCTTCTTGGCGTTCCAGTAGTCCTTACCTTCGGCGTAGAGGTTGTCCCAGAAATCCGGGAGGTTCTGTGTTAACATAAGTTATTCCTTTTCTCTTCTAATTGGACTTCGGGGTTGCATCGGGGAGGCTGTGGCCGCGTTCAAATGCTTCCTGGTTGTCCCTGTTCTTCTTGTAAGCGAGCTGGCCGCAGGCGGCAAGAATGTCTCGGCCGCGGGCGGTACGAATCGTGATCTGGATCTGTGCTGCACGGACTGCGGCGAGGAAGGTGTCCACTTCGTCGGGGGTGGGTGCATGCAAGTTGGGATCGTCACCATCGTTCAGGATGATGGCGTTCACCTTCACGCGGCGAGGAGCGCAAATGCGGATTAGTTCCTTGGCTGCCTTGGGGGTGCAAGTGATGTTCTGGATCAGAACGAATTCGAAAGTCACATAGTTATCGGTACGACGGATGTATTCGTCAACAGCTTCCAAAAGTTTTTCGATGGGCCAGATGTTGTTCACCGGCATGACGGAGGAACGATACTCGTTGTTGGTGCTGTTGAGGCTGATGGCCAGGCAGCAGGGAGTATTGCGGTCCACGAGTTCCTTGATACGGGGAACAACGCCGGAGGTGCTGACAGTCATGCGCTTTGCGCCCATGTTGAACAACTTCTGGTTATGCAACGTGCAGCAGACACGGTGTACGTTTTCGATGTTGTTCAGGGGTTCACCCATGCCCATGAAAATGATGTTGGTGACCTGAGCGACGTTGCCGTCTTCAGCGAGAATACCCGCATCCTTCAGGTACCAGTTTACGTTCAAAATTTCTTCAAGAATTTCGCCGGCTTCCAGGTTGCGGAAGAAACCCATCTTTGCAGTACGGCAGAAAGCGCAGTTCATGGCGCAGCCCACCTGGGTGGACACGCAGACAGAAAAACGACCGTTTGCCGGAATCATGACTGTTTCGATGTGGTAGCCGTCGTGGGTTTCAAAAAGCCACTTGACGGTACCATCCACAGAGACCATGTGCTGGTCTTCCTTGAGGGAACGCAGTTCAAACTGCTTTGCCATCTTTTCGCGGAGGGCGGGCGAAATATTCACCATTTCGTCGTAGGAACGGACCTGCTGACAAAAGAGCCACTTCTGAATTTGGTCGGCTCTAAAGGGCTTTTCATTAACGTCTCTCAGCCAAGCCTTAAGCTCGTCTGTAGTCAGTGTTTTAATGTTGCGCGGCCATTCCATAGGTCGCAAAGATAGTAAAAAATAACCTTTTTGTTAAGGGCGGTCTTTGTCCTTAGACGGGCGGGTGTTTTTTGTATAAGTTTGCGCTCCTGTTGACGGCTCGGCCACCATATTTGAGGAATTTTCCTGCTTTGCTTCCCAAATTACATACAAACGGTCCACTTCCTGGAACAACTCTGTCAGGGACATTCCCACGGCCGTGGCAAAGCTGCTGATGGAGGAAATGGATGGATTCCTCTTTCCGCTTTCCACCTGGGAAATGAACTGCCTCGTTGTGTTTGCAATAAGTGAAAGGTTTTCCTGCGACAGCCCCTTTTGCTGACGATGGGAAATGAAAACCTGTCTGATGACTTCTTTTAGAATTTCCTCATTATATTTCATGTAATCCCCCCTTATCATCCTCAACACCCGTATTTGAAGGACCCAATGTTAATTAATCATAGGTGGATAGCGTGCAAACAGTTGTTTGCAAAATTTGGGAGTTTTTGCGAAATATGTTTTTTGTAATGATTTTGGAAACTTGGATTCTGGTGCGGGCTTTGACAGGGAGACTGTAAAACAAAAAAACCACGATGTTTCCATCGTGGTTTTTTCTGCGGGTGCCAGGACTCGAACCTGGAGCCTTTTGGTTCGTAGCCAAACGCTCTATCCAGTTGGGCTACATCCGCTTGTTTTGTGTGCCCAAATATAGTTTTCCCTAAAGAATTGTCAAGGGTAATTGAAGAAAAAAGTTGATTTTTTTTTAGAAGTCGGAAATAGGGCTCTTTTTGCCCCTTTTCCGAACCATAGGGGAGGTTGGTGGTTCCTTTATATTAGCTATCTTTGGCCCAACGAATTTTTTTACAGTGTTATAGAGATGAACAAGATAAAATCCGTATTGATGCCTGTCCTTATGGAACTGAAAAGCTGGGTGACCAACAAGAAGGTTCTGATTTGGCTTGGTATTATGATGATCCCTGTGATTGCTGCTTTTGTCGCAGCAGTGGTCGTCTATAATCATTATGCTCCGGAATTGCCGTCCCTTTCCCAGTTGGAACAGATTAACCCGAAGCTGGTGACCAAGATTAACGACATGAACGGCGAAATCGCCCACGAATACTTCGTGGAACGTCGTGAATGGACTCCCATCGATTCCATCCCGGAAAATGCGATCCATGCCGTGATGGCAACTGAAGACCGCGTGTTCTTCAGCCACTGGGGCATGAACGTCTGGGCCATTCCGTCTGCAATCCTGGAAAGTGTCACCTCCGGCAAGAAGCTTCGTGGTGCTTCCACCTTGACCCAGCAGCTGACCAAGCTCCTGTTCCTTACTCCGGAGCGTTCCATCGCTCGTAAGATCAAGGAAATGATGACGGCTATCCGCATTGAACAGACCTACACCAAGAAGGAAATTCTTGAATTCTATATGAATGAAGTGTACCTGTCTGGCGGTAACTATGGTTTCCAGGCCGCAGGTAAGTTCTACTTTGGCCGCCCCCTGGATAGCTTGACCATTCCTGAATACGCTGTTCTCGCCGGTATGCTCCAGCGTCCGGAAGCTTACCGCCCGGACCGTCATCCCAAGGCTTCCAAGGAACGTCGTAATACAGTTCTTTACGCCATGCGCGACGCTGGCTACATCACCAACGATGAATATCACCAGTACATCGAAACACCGATTGTCCTTGCAAAGAAGGAAGTCAATAACGATGCTGGCCTGTACTTCTACGAAGAAATCCGTAAGTACATGGAAAAGAAGTATGGCGAAAATTCCTTGTACGCTGATGGCGTGACCATCAATAGTACCATCGATCCGTACATTCAGGCTTACGCAGATAGCGTGGCCCGCGTCCAGGTGGAAAAGGTCCGCCGCCGCGTGAAGTACCGTACTACCCGCCGTCTGCAGCTCACCAAGAAGTACGACATGCCGGAAGATAGCGTCGTCGCTCACTTTGATAGCGTGTACACCCTCTTCAAGAAGGAATACCTTGCCGCAGATACCAGCGCAAACCTCAATAAGCGCCGCTATCCGGATAGTATCCGTTACCACCACGCTGAAGTGGCTGCCATCTTGATTGAAAACGAAACCGGCGCAATCCGTGCCATGGTGGGCGGTAGCGACTGGAACCAGTCCCGCTGGAATCGTGCGGTGCAGTCCTTGCGTCAGCCGGGTTCTTCCTTCAAGCCCATCGTCTATTCTACTGCAATGGACAACGGTGCAAGCCCCTGCGACTCTGTGAACGACTCCCCGGTGACCATTCCCGACCCGGATGACAAGAACCCCAACAAGGTCTGGCGTCCGGCAAACTTCGAACATGACTTCGAAGGTATGATGACTCTCCGTCGCGCCCTCTATCGTTCCAAGAACCTGCCTGCAATTCTTACCGCACAGAAGTACGGTCTGAACAACGTGGTGAACTACGCCCGCAAGTTCGGTATCGTCCGCGCTCCGTTGATGGCTGTGCCTAGCTTGGCCCTTGGTTCCGTGGGTGCAACCCTCATGGAAATGACTTCCGCCTATACCGTGTTCCCCAACGGCGGTAACCGCATTGAACCTTACATGATTGAATCCATCGTGGACAAGCATGGTGAAGTGATTGAACGTAACTCCAAGGTTGAACACGAAGTTCTCCGTCCGGCTTCCGCCTACTTGATGGTGGACATCATGAAGGACGTGAACGTTCGCGGTACTGCAGCTCGCGT
Source organism: Fibrobacter sp. (assembly GCA_024399065.1). NCBI lineage: Bacteria > Pseudomonadati > Fibrobacterota > Fibrobacteria > Fibrobacterales > Fibrobacteraceae > Fibrobacter > Fibrobacter sp. Next base: position 10,452 of record JAKSIB010000025.1, read on the forward strand.
CTGGGCTGGCGGCTTTACTCACCCCAGCGGTGGTAAGACTGGTACTACCAACGACTATACGGACTGCTGGTACATCGGTTACACCAAGCAGTACACCATGGGTGTCTGGGTCGGTTCCGACAATCCGGGTTCCCTGGGTGCAGGCCACACCGGTACCGAAGATGCTCTTCCGGTCTGGATCGCTGTGATGAAGGAACTTCACAAGGATCTTCCTCGCAAGCCCTTCCCGGTTCCTCCTGGAGTTGTTAGCCGCGGCGTCTGCAACCACACAGGCAAGGCTGCTGGCGAATTCTGCTCTGAAAAGACCTACTGCTTGTACACTGCAGGCTATGCACCGTCTGAAACTTGCGACGGTAACCACTTCTCTGTAAAGACCAAGTCTTCTGACGACGCAACCTTGTTCAGTAACAAGAGTGCAACCACCAGCCCGGCAACTTCTGCGGGTGGTCCGAAGAAGGCACGCAAGATGTTCTAAAAATCCCGAAGGGATTTTTTGAACATCATTTATCAATTACGATTTATGAAGTATGAGAGATCGCGGGAAAGGCGGTCTCTTTTTTAATTATGATCTTTTTCCTCGCACAAAAAAACACCCCGACTTTTTCAAGTCAGGGTGTTTTCCATAAGGAGAAATCCTTAGGTGCCGCGGGCTAGGCCTGCGACTGGCCGTGAGCAACAAGTCGCTCATGTTGATGAGCGATGGTTGCGAGAGATTGGCTTGACCATGTGAAATACTTAGAGTCTAAGCCAATCGGTCTCGATTGGTTACATCATGCCGCCCATGCCCATGGAAGGATCCATAGCCGGAGCTGCCGGAGCCTTCGGTTCCTTCTTTTCGGTGATCACGCAGTCGGTGGTCAGGATCATGGAAGCGATGGAGGAAGCGTTCTTGAGGGCAGTACGGGTAACCTTGGCCGGGTCGATAACGCCAGCGGCGATCAGGTCTTCGTAGGTGTCGGTCTTAGCGTTGTAGCCAAAGCCGTCCTTGCCTTCCTTAACCTTGTTCACAACGACGGAGCCTTCGCCACCAGCGTTTGCAACGATCTGACGGAGAGGTTCTTCGATAGCGCGCTTGATGATAGCAGCACCAGTCTTCTGGTCATCGTTGGTGAGCTTGAGACCGTCAACAGCCTTAGCAGCGCGGATGAGAGCGACGCCACCGCCCGGAACGATACCTTCTTCGACAGCTGCGCGAGTTGCGTGCATAGCGTCGTCGACGCGGTCCTTCTTTTCCTTCATTTCAACTTCGGTAGCAGCACCGACCTTGATCACAGCAACGCCACCGGCGAGCTTTGCCAAGCGTTCCTGGAGCTTTTCACGATCGTAGTCGCTAGTGGTAGCTTCGATCTGCTTCTTGATCTGAGCGATACGGCCCTTGATGGAAGCGGCGTCGCCAGCACCTTCAACGATGGTGGTGTTGTCCTTAGTGATGGTGATGGACTTTGCCTGACCGAGGACGGTAACCGGAGCGTCTTCCAGCTTTGCGCCGGTGTCTTCGGAAACCAGCATACCGCCGGTGAGGATGGCGATGTCTTCGAGCATAGCCTTACGGCGGTCGCCAAAGCCCGGAGCCTTGACTGCAGCAACCTTCAGGGTGCCGCGCATCTTGTTCACAACGAGAGTTGCGAGAGCTTCGCCATCCACGTCTTCAGCGATGATGAGGAGGGGCTTGTTCTGCTTTGCGACGAATTCCAGCATCGGGAGGAGGTCCTTCATGGTGCTGATCTTCTTGTCGTAAAGGAGGATATACGGAGCTTCGAGGGCTGCTTCCATGCTGTCAGTGTTGGTGACGAAGTACGGAGAGAGGTAGCCGCGGTCGAACTGCATACCTTCCACAACGTCGAGGATGGTTTCTGCAGTCTTGGATTCTTCGATGGTGATAACGCCGTCGTTACCGACCTTTTCCATAGCGTTGGCCAGGAGGTCGCCGATTTCCGGGTCGTTGTTTGCGGAAATTGTAGCAACCTGAGCGATGTGTTCCTTGCCGTTGATCTTTACGGCCATCTTGCCGATTTCTTCGATGACTGCGTCAACTGCAGCGTCCATACCGCGCTTGATGTCCATGGGGTTTGCACCAGCAGCAACGTTCTTGAGGCCTTCGCGAGTGATTGCCTGAGCGAGAACGGTAGCAGTGGTGGTACCGTCACCAGCGGTGTCGGAAGTCTTGTTTGCAACTTCCTTGGCCATCTGTGCGCCGAGGTTTTCGTAAGCGTCTTCCAATTCGATTTCCTTAGCAACGGAAACACCGTCCTTGGTGACGTTGGGTGCGCCAAATGCCTTGGCGATCATGACGTTACGACCCTTGGGGCCGAGAGTAACCTTAACTGCGTTAGCGAGCTTGTCCACGCCCTTCATGAGGGATTCGCGAGCAGCAACATCAAACTTCAACTGTTTTGCCATGTTTGTATTCCTTTTTTTAAACTTTTTTGCGCCTTTGGCGCCATTATAAATCTTTCGTCTTTCGTCTGTAGCGAAGCGTTCTTTCGTCTAATTACAGAGTAGCGAAGATGTCGGATTCCTTGATGATCAGGTAGTTTTCGCCATCGACGGAGATTTCGGTGCCGCTGTACTTGCCGTAGATAACCACGTCGCCAACCTTGACTTCCATAGCGACAGTTTCGCCAGCTTCAGTCTTGCGACCCGGGCCAACAGCTACAACCTTACCCTGCATCGGCTTTTCCTTTGCGTTATCCGGGATGAAGAGACCGGAGGAGGTCTTCTGTTCGGCTTCGGCCGGCTTTACAACGATTCGATCTGCTAAAGGCTTGATCATTTTACTTGTCCTTTGTTGCGGGGTCCTTTTGTTTTTCGGGACGCCCTTTTGTTTTAATAGTGTGGCCCTTTTGGGGGCTTTTTTGATTTTCGCCCATAATTTAGCAAGAAACGTGCCAAATGCCAAATGGTAAAAACTGCCGAAATTTCTCTAAAAACGCCAATTTTGCGAGCTTTGGGGTGTTTATTTTTGAAATACTAGGGACTGGTAGAAACCGAAGTGTTTAAAAATGAAACAAACCGCTGGTAAAAACCAGCGGTTTGCTAAAATAAAGCGAAACTTGTGCCAACTAGGTCGGCTTATAACGCTATTACTTAAAAGTGGTGGTCAGGCGGAAGGCGAGACCAACGTCGCTAGCTTCCTTTTCGCTGTAGATGCTGAACTGGAGCTTGGACTTGCCGATGTTACGAACCATAGCGATGGTCCATGCCAAGTTGTCTGCACCGTCTTGAATCTGATCGCGGTCGTTCACGTATTCCATTTCAAAGAAGAATGCGCTGAGGGCGTTGTTGATGCCCGGAACGATGGAGACGGGAAGTTCGACACCTACATAGAACGGCATGTACAATTCACCGGCCTTGTTCATGAATGCCAGTTCCTGAGCCTTGTAGTTCTTTGCGGTGGTCTTGACGTTTTCGTCTTCGGTGTAGAGCACGCCAAGTTCACCATAGAGGCGGAGGTTCGGGATAAAGGTAAAGCTAGCGTAGGCTGCCATACGGTGAGTCATGTAGGTTGTGTTCTGAATGGCGTCAATGAGGTTTGCGCGGTAGGCGAGCTTCAGTTCCAGGGGGAAGGTGAACTTCATGTCGTCTTCGATGCGAATGTAACCGGTGTTAGCCTTGTTGTCCTTGGTGGCGACCATGGCGGTCAAGGTGTTAGAACCGTGCTTCCAGCCAAGTTCCAATGCGTTGTGGCTGTAGTCACGCATCCAAAGGCCGCGCTTGGTGAGGGGAGCGTCGATATAGGTACCGAAGTGGGTAGACTGGGACCAGTCCGTCTTCCAGTGACCGATCTTCAAGTTGAGCTTGTCTTCGCCCAGGTTCCACTTGTAGTTTGCCCAGTAGAGGTCGGCGAGGATCTTGTCGTAGCTAGCGGTCTTTGCGCCATCGGAAAGCTTGTTGCCAAATTCCGGAGCAAAAATACGGAGCATAACCAAACCGTCAAGGTTTTCGCTCTTGTACTGACCACCGATGTTTGCGCGGAACCAACCGGTACTGAAGTTGGTGTTTTCATCCTGCATGGACTTGGTAACCTGAGTCTGGACGTTGCCCTTGAGGGTGAAGGATTCGGCAATCTTTTCTACTGCAGTCGGTGCTGCTGCGGGAGCCGGTTCTACGGCAGGAGCTGCTTCAGCGACGGGAGCCTGTTCTGCAGTCGGAGCTGCTTCAGCGACGGGAGCCTGTTCTGCAGTCGGAGCTGCTTCAGCGACGGGAGCCTGTTCAGCGGCAGGTGCTGCTTCGGCGACGGGAGCCTGTTCAGCGGCGGGTGCTGCTTCAGCAACGGGAGCCTGTTCAGCAACAGGTGCGACGGACTGTTCTGCTACGGGGGCTGCAGTTTCTGCAGCGGGGGTTGCTTCTTGAGCGAATACGGCAGAAACCATTGTCATGGCGATGACTGCGGCAATCTTATTGAACTTCATATGCTCTCCTAAAAGGACCTATAAGAAAATGTTATGGCAAAGTTAGCTTTTACCGCCATAATTGCAAGGGTCGGGGGCTAGTTCTATTTCTTACTTTTAACTAAATTTGGGTCCAAAAAAGGGATGTGTATGAACAAGATTTATGCTTTGATTCTGGTGTCCGCCTTGGCTGTTGCCGGCGTTTCTTCTGTGGAAGCCAAGACTTTGGCCCCCAACAAGACCCATGCGGTTTTGAACGTAACCTATACAAACTACGATGACGTTCCCCAGGTCAAGAAGAAGTTGGTTTTTGTAGGCCAGAAGAAGGGTAAGAAGATTTCCGTTACCACCGATACTTATGGCGAAGTTAGCTTCATGATTCCCCGTGAAGATACTTACACCATTCTTTGTGAAAGCTTGACTGGCCCCTTTGAATGCGGCAACACGCCCTATGTTTCCATGACCGCAAGTACCGGCGGCATTACCGTGGTGTTTGATGATACCCGAGCTGAATTGACTGGTGTTACTTTTAAGGTGGGCAGCGCCGAACTGGTGCCCAGTTCCCTTAAGACTTTGGATGCTGCAATCGCAGGCCTGAAGCGTAACCCCAAGGCTAAGGTTGAAGTCCAGGGCCACACCAGTTCCGAGGGCGGCGACGACTATAACCAGCAACTGTCCGAAGATCGAGCCAATGCTGTGCGCGACTACATGATCCGCAGAGGCATTGCCGAGGCCCGCCTGACAGCCCGTGGCTACGGCTCCAGTGTTCCTAAGGCCGACAACGATACTGAATCCGGCCGTAAGCAGAACCGCCGTATCGAACTGGTGGTGACCTCCGAGGAATAATTATCCGTTGTAAAGTGCAACGTTATGTCATCCCGGCCTTTGAGCCGGGATCTTTTTTTTGAGAATAACTATCCGTGCAGTTTTTTCTTCTGCTGCATGCCGGTAATCTTGATGGCAAGCTTAGCCGGAATGATGTGGCTGAACATGTTGGTGAGTTTCATGAAGAGGCCCGGGATAATGACGGTCTTCTTGTTGAAAAGCTGGGCGATGGCGTAGTCGGCGCAGAACTTGGGTTCGATTCCCGGCAGGGTGAAGCTGACGTTTGCCACATCGTTGAATTCGGTTTTCACCGGACCCGGGCAAAGGACGCTGACGGATACGTTGCTCTTGGTTTCCTTAAGTTCCTGGGCAATGGCTCGGGAGAGGCTGACCACGTAAGCCTTGGTGGCGTAGTAGGTTGCCATGTAGGGGCCTGCGGGCAGAAGGCCTGCGCTTGAACCCACGTTCAGCAGGTAAGCCTTTTCGCTGTTCTTCTGAAGGTGCTTCAGGGCAATCTTGGAAAGAACATGAAGTGCGTTGACGTTCACGTTGATCATCTGCAGTTCCTTGCCCAAGTCAGATTCAGTGAAGGCACCGCAATCGCCGAAGCCGGCGTTGTTGATGAACACGCCGATTTCAAACTTGTCCATGAATTCGCCGAGGCGTTCGCATTCTTCACGGTGGGAAAGATCTGCGGTGAAGATTTCCACGGGAGTGGAAAGCTCTGCTGCCAAAGTCTTGAGGCGGTCTTCGCGACGGGCCACCAGGATGAGGCCGTAGCCGCGGGCGGAAAGGTTGCGGGCGAAATCGGCACCGATGCCGGAGCTTGCGCCAGTTACAACTGCATACTTCATTTTCTTTGTTCCTTCCTAATTTTGCGACGGTTGCCGCGGTTCAAATTTTTGAATTAAACTTTTCGGATTCCAGGAATCTTTAATGCTGGTATCGCGTAGCGATTATACTTTGCGGATTCCGTCTTCTTCGATGTAAATCTTGCCTTCGCGGAAGAGGGTGCCCAGAAGCTTCTTGAAGTTCTTCTTGGACATGCCGAATTCCTGGCGGATGATTTCGGGATCGGTGTGGTCACCATAGGGGAGGCTGCCACCAGCTTCTTCGAGCTTCTGCATCAAGGAGCTTGCGCTGTCGCTCTTCATGAGGCCCTTGTAGCCGATGGGATTGATACTGAGAGTAATCTTTCCGTCGGCGGTGAAACGCTGGATAAAGCCGGGCATGGTATCGCCGATGTAGATGCGTTCCATACCGGGGGTGAGCATCAGGCGGCCGGTGTAGCGGTAGTCCACCAAAAAGTCCACGTATTCTCTGGTGACTTCGTAGGCGGCAAGCTGAACGCGCTGGCCCACGTGAAGTTCGCTGGTGTCGGTATCCAAGAAACTCTTGATTTTTTCGGTAGCCACGATGCGGTTACTCTTGTCGTCCACAAGAATGTAGACCACGCAGCGGTCACCACGCTGGAGTTCACCAAGCTGCTGCTTGTAGGGGAGGAAAAGGTCCTTGTTCAAACCCCAGTTCAAGAATGCGCCAACGCGGTTCACGTCCTTCACGTCCAGCACGGCGAATTCGCCTGCCTGTGCGTAAGGGCGGTCCAAGGTGGCGATGGGGCGGTCTTCGCTATCTGTGTAGACGAAAACGTCCAGAACTTCGCCTTCTTCCAGGGTGTACTGATTCTTATTGCCAGGGAGCAATACTCGATCGCCGCTTTCCAGTTCCAGGTAATAGCCCTGAGGAGCGATGCTTTCGACGCGAGCGCGGTTATATCTTCCAAGATCCATAATTTGCCATTCCGTTCAAGTGTTATATCTAGACGTTCGTTTGAACGCCTTTCATAATATAGTATATTTGGCCATCCTAAGGAGATTTTGGTTAATGGGCATGAACATAGATTTGACATCCATCGGGTCCTTCTATTTTTTGAAGGAGGAACTGGTGCAGTTTTGTAGGGACAACGGTTTGCCTACGGCTGGTGGAAAGGAAGATCTGACCAAACGGATCAAGTTCTTCCTTGAAACAGGCGAGGTTACCAAACCCAGCTCTGCTCCCGTCCATAAGCCCTCTACCAAGGAAGCAAACCGAGTCATCGATTTGCAGACCATTATCGAACAAAATTTCGTTTGTTCTGAACAGCACCGCGCGTTCTTCAAAAAACATTTAGGAAACACCTTTTCCTTCAATGTGCAGTTCCAGACTTGGCTCAAGACCAACGCTGGCCGCACCTATCAGGAAGCTATTGAAGCCTATGGCCGAATCCTGAAGGAAAAGAAGGAAACCAAGCCCGAGATTGACGCCCAGTTCGAGTATAATACCAACATTCGTGATTTCTTCGCTGACAACAAGGGCCATTCCTTGGATGAAGCTATCAAATGCTGGAAATACAAGAAATCATTGATTGGCCACAACCGTTACGAAAAGACAGACTTGGTTGCCTTGAAGAAATAGGCTGCGAAAAATCGCCTAACGAAAAAGAGCTCGGTTGAAACCGGGCTCTTTTTGTTTTGAAATTTTGAGTTCTGGAATTAGAATCCCTTGATGACCAGGAGGCTTCCTACGCCGATGACCGCCCACAGCACAACGCCCTGGATAAAGGGCTTGGCGCCGCACTTCTTGAGGGCATCCTTGGAAAGGCCTGTACCGATGAGGAACAAAGTAATGGCGAAACCGCGCTTGGCGACCATCACGATGTACTTGCCTACTTCAGCAGGAACGCCGATGGCGGGGAACAGGTAGGTGTTGATGACCATGGCGATGGCGAAGAGGAAAATGAACCAGGGAATCACATCGAACTTGCCCTTGCCGGAATTCTTGCGGAAGAACACCATGGTGATGAGGGCGAGAGGCAGAATCCAGAGGGCTCGGGTGCACTTCACCATGGCGGCCACCTGGAGGGATTCGTCGCTGTAAGCGGCTGCGGCACCTACCACGGAACTGGTGTCGTGGATGGCGATGGCCGCCCATTCACCGAACTGCTGGTTGGTGAGACCGAAGTAGTGGCCAAGGGGCGGGAAAATCAGAAGGGCCAGGGCGTTCAGCACGAAGACCGTTCCCAATGAAACGCTCATCTGCTTGTCGTCGGCGTCCACAACGGGAGCCACTGCTGCAATGGCGGAACCGCCGCAAATTGCGGTGCCGCTGGAAATCAGGTAGGAAGTCTTGGTGTCCACCTTGATGACCTTGCCGATGATGAAACCAAGCACCATGACGGAAACCACGGAAACGATGGTGAACATCATGCCGTCCTTACCGCTGGCAAGTGCTGCCTGCAAGTTCATGCCGAAACCGAGACCCACCACGCAGCCCTGGAGCAAGTACTTCTGGGTCTTCTTGGCGAACTTGGGGAATGCAGGGCCGCCAAAGGCGAATGCGTAAACGATGCCAGCCAAAAGTGCCATCCAGGAGGCGACACAGGGGCAGCATGCGGCGAGGATCAGTGCCACGAAAGCAATCTTTGCGATTTTTTCTTTCATCTATATCTCTCCTTTTAAACTTGTTCTTGGGAGGATGCCGGCTCGGTTTGCTTAGGCTGTTCTGCAGGCTGTACTGCAGACTGTTCGGTTGCTGCGGCGCTGGTGGGGAGCACCTTGGTTTTGCGCATAAAGGCCAGGGTTTCCTTTTCGCCCTTCTTTGCCAGCATGTTCAGCAGGAACAAAAGCTTGCGGTAGGTGTCCTCGGTCATCTTCTGGGAGGCCGTACTCTGGGTCAAGTACTGCAACGGGCTTGACTGGGTGTAGCTTGCTCCGCCGTAAGTCTTGGATGCGGCTACGCGGTCGCAGAACATTTCCTTGATGTAACGATCCGGCATAGGCATGGGCACGATTTTCTTGGAAGCCATTTCATAGTCGTACCAGAATTCAAAATGATGCTTGTTTCTGCCCTTGTGGTGCATCCATGCCAAGCTGTAGCCCTTGTCGCGACGTTCCCCGTTGTTGGGGGATTCCGTGCCGGTGTAGTACTTTGCGCCGGGAATGAATTCCGTGGGGCTGTACTTGGAAAGATCGTGGAACAAACCCTGGAATCCGATGCCCGCCTTGAAGCACAAGCGAATCACTTCGTGCCTGTGCTTGCTGATGGTAATAAAATGACGGATCGGGTGAAACATAATGTAAATTTAGAAATAAAGAAAAATGTCGGCTTTATAAAATTCGTAACTTTTGGGTGTAGATAAAACTGACTATAATTTTGGTAGGGAAAATGTATACGAGGACCCTCTACATTAAGGCTGCGATAATGAAAGACAGGGTCAAAATTGTCGGTGATATCCAGTTCCTCGTAAGGTTTCATTTTGTATTCGCTCATTGTTCCTCCATGCTAAAAGTTGAGCCTACTATTAACACGCAGGAAACGCCCAAATGGGAACCATTTTTTGTGAAAAATTTTGTTTGCGCACGTAAACGATGGTGAAAAATAATGGTGCGGGATTAACATTTTAAAATCAAGGTACCGCAAATATTGGTGTGGAATTTTCATTTTAAAATCAAGGTACCGCAAATATTGGTGTGGAATTTTCATTTTAAAATCAAGGTACCGCAAATATTGGTGTGGAATTTTCATTTTAAAATCAAGGTACCACAAATAACGGTGTGGGATTAACATTTTAAAATCAGGGTACCGCAAATATTTGTGTGAAATTTTCATTTTAAAATCAGGGTACCGCAAATAACGGTGTAGGATTAACATTTTAAAATCAAGGTACCGCAAATAACGGTATGGGATTTGCATTTTAAAATCAGGGTACCGCAAATATTGGTGTGGAATCGTCATTTTAAAATCAAGGTGCTGCAAATAATGGTGTGGGATTTTCATTTTAAAATCAAGGTACCGTAAATATTGGTGTGGAATCGTCATTTTAAAATCAAGGTACCGCAAATAATGGTGTGGGATTTTCATTATAAAATCTTGGTACTACAAATTATTGTGTATCAGACACAACAAAAAATGGTGGTGCTACGACTGAAAATGCCTTTTTTGCCCCTAGAGTTTGTTTCTTGTGCAACTGATTTGTAGTTTATTACTGGAATTTGAGGCGAAACCTCAAAAGGAGTTAGGATATGGACTACAAGCAAAGTCAAGGTTTCCGCAGCTATAATTTGCTGTCGTATGTCGAAGTTCATCGCAAAATCTTCGAAAATATGCGAAAAATCGACAATCCCATGGTTTCCGGGGCAATTGATGCCTATGGAAAACTTCTGAGCCAACTGGAAACGATGGTGAAAACACCTGTGCCAGGGTATGTTTCTGAATGGAACGAGGAACGTGCTCGTGCCTACAGGATTTGCCAGACTGCAGTAAGGTCTCTGGAGGAGTTTGATTCTGATCAGGATCGCGCAACCGTGACGGAACTATCAAGGGCCTTCTCGCATTATATTGCGGGGGCGGCTTCTCCGAAGGTGACGACGGCGATTGAACATGCCCTAACGTTGTCCAAGAAAATCCCTGCGGAACAGCTAGAAAAACTTGCCGTCAAGTCGCGTATCGACTACCTGGAACAGGTTCACAACAATTACCTAAGGAGTCGTAATGCAATCAGTAGCAATATTGCCGCAGCCAAGAACAGCGAGGTAAAAACTTACCGTCACTGCTGTGATGTGGCCTTCAGAAACTCCCTGGAGTTAACTAAGAAAATGAATAGCCTGGGTGACGAATCCTGTCGGGAATTTCTCCGCTGGATGAGTGCTGCATAACGTCGTGTAATATGCTGCTAGTGCCGCGTATAGCTGCTATAGCCTTGCACTTCTCGAGAAGATGAATCAGGAACCCCTAGGAAATAAACTAGGGTTCTTTTTTTGTCTACAGGCCTGCACTTAGGCGATGGAAAGGGGAAGGCCTTGTCCAAAGAATCGGCGGAAATGAACCTGGTGGAATCTCCTGAAAAATGGAAGTTTCCTTCGTTGTCGCAAATTCCCTGATGTTCGCTAAGCATGCGGTTGGCAATTGCCTTTTTAACGTTGTAGTCAAAATAGGCTTCGTGGGCTTTCTTGTAGCTCACAAAGGAACCGTTTGCGGTGCTGAACATGTTCATGGCGAGGGTGAAGAAAATTCCGGATACCGCCATGGTCACGATTAATTCTATCAGGGTAAAACCTTTCTTACTGCGCACCTTGCCCTCCCTGCTTTTTTGCGGAAGCGGTGTAGCGGCAGTAATACAAGGCTCTGGTGGAGTCCTTCTTGTTGCGCACAGGCTGCGCCCTGTAGCAAACTTCATCGCCGTCAACGGTCTGCGAAATTGCGACTTCCCAGTGGTTTCCATTGGCGTCGTTGTGGACGAATGCTGTATCCTTTGCCAAACCGGTTGCGGTTTCTGCAAGCAAATAAATCTTTCCCAGTTCCTGGCCGTAGTTCTCGTTGCGGGCTTTCTGCGTCACGGGACCCTTGTACAAGAAACCAGAAAGCAGAACTCCGGTAGAAACCAGAATACCGAAGCTGATAAGCACTTCCATCAGGGAGAATCCGCGTTTCCCCGGCAAGCTAAGGTAAACCTTATTCATAACTTGGAGCTCCGCCAAATTGAATCACGTCGGGCAACATCATGTGTACGGACGTGTCGCCCTTGATTTGACCGCCTTTCAAAAAACCTCGCCAAAGGGTTTCTCCTTCGTAGAAAGCGAAGTTATGGACGGTCATGCTGCCTTTCAGTTTTCCCTTGAAATCTACCACGCCGTTGACCACCACGGTTCCTGTGATATCTGCATTTTCTGAGATTTCGACAGGGCTTGCCTTTAGAGATTCGTCCCAGTTATCGCCATAGAAAAGAATCGCAGCCTGGCTTGCTTTTAGCCTTTGGATGTTCAAGTAGCCGATGTAATCAACGTCGCTGCTTTTTTGCCCCTGTACAATGAACCACACGGGATTGTTTTGCGGCAATTTCAGATCAATTTCCATGGAATCCTGGGCGAAAAAGGAACCGCTCGCAAAGACACTATCCTTAAGCGAAATGGTCCTTGCGATAACGTTTGCCTTGTTTAACGAAGACCTGCCGCGGATAAATAAACGGTCTGCGATGATTCTGCAATGGTCGCATCGGGCATCGCCTTGCATAATGACCATGGAACATTTCAACTCGCCAGAGATTTTATCTGTTCCGTCAAAGACACAACTTTGTTGGTCAAATTTCTTTTCGAAGGAATTTCTACTCAGTTCCGGATAATATCTCGAATCTTTGAAATAGGGGAGGGTATCGCTCACAAAAACGGTGTCGTAAAAAGCCTCCTTGGTGGCTCTCATCTTGTAGTTGGTGCTGTAGCTAACTCGGCCCTGCTTTAGAGCAGTCCCGCCCTCGATACGGGCGTTGCCAACCAAGGCGATGGAAGAGTTTGACGCAGTTAAAACAAGTGCCGGACGATTCTGTGGCACAAAGCCTGTAGTTGCCGAAAAAAACTTGGAGGAATCCTGGTTCATGGCGGTGAGCCTTGCGAAGGGACCGTCTTGAACATGCCTGATCAAGAATTTTATTTTGCCGTCTTTAGAAGTATGCAACAGGGAATCCGTACGCCAGGGTTCCTTGGCTGTTGACATTCTATAAAAGGCGTAATTTGCCGCAGATTCCAATTCCAGGGTGGATTGAACATCTTTATAGCGACGGAACGACTCCATACGTTCCCGCTTTACCATCTCGTAAAAAGAAAAGGAGAGGTAACCAATTACCAATAGGATTGTAATTGTCAGTGGCAGAGTGTAGCCTTGCTTGCTGCCAAACATAAAGTCCTACACAACGGCTTCTGCAGAAACTTCTGCGTCGGTGGTGAGGCCTGCGGCCACCTTTTCTGCACCATCAACCGCCAAAGTCTTCATTCCAAGTTCTATGGCCTTTTGCTTGAGCTCTGCCGTGGTGGCATTCTTGTGTACCATTTCGCGGAGTGTTTCGGACATAGGCATCATTTCGAAAAGACCTACGCGACCCTTGTAACCGCTACCGCCGCAAGTAAGACAATTGGGGTCCTTGCCACCGCACTTGTGGCATACCTTGCGTACTAGGCGCTGTGCCATAATGAAGTTCACGGCAGAAGCCACCAGGAAAGGTTCGATACCCATGTCGATCAAGCGCACCACCGCAGAGGGCGCGTCGTTTGTGTGCAATGTGCTGAAAACTAGATGGCCCGTAAGAGCCGCACGAATAGCCAGTTCCGCCGTTTCGCTATCGCGGATTTCACCCACCATGATTACATCAGGGTCCTGGCGCAACAAAGTACGCAACGCCGCGGCAAAAGTCAAGTCAATCTTGGTGTTGACAGCGGTCTGGGTGATACCATCCAGCTTGTATTCAATAGGCTCTTCGATGGTGGAAATATTCAGTTCCGTACTGCGGATCATCTGCAGCAAGGTGTACAGAGTTGTAGTCTTGCCACTACCTGTGGGACCTGTAATCAGGAACATTCCATAGGGCTTGTGGATTTCGTTTTCGCACAAGTCAATCTGTTTTTGGGTCATGCCCAGGGAATCCAACTTATGGATGATCTGACCCTTATCCAGAAGACGCAGAACCATCTTTTGTCCGTAATCCGTAGGCAGCGCGGAAACACGGATATCCACATTCTTGGTGCCATCGTCGAAATGAATACGACCATCGAGAGGGCGTCTTTTCTCGGCAATGTCCATGTTTGCCATAATCTTCAAACGAGAAATCACCTCGGAAATGGAACGCAAAGGCAGCTTACGGGCCACCTTCAGAACGCCATCTTTACGGAAACGCACCAGGAACGATTTTTCGCCCGGCTCGAAGTGAATGTCGGAAACGCCAGTATGCATGGCTTCGGAAATAATCTCGTTCACAAGCCGGATAACGGGGGAGTTTGACTTGTTTGCTGCAGAATCAGAACCGAAATTAGGAACAGCCCTTTCGGCGAAGGCGGCAATCCACTGAACAATCTTATCTTCGCTGGCCTGGATAGGGCGAATGAAAACGCCTGCGCAAACCTGGATATCGTTGATCAAGTCAAAATCGTAGGGATCGGCTACGGCTACAGAAAGAATGCGGGACTCTTCGTTGTAATCCACCGGCAATGCGGAATATCGCAGCATCTGCTCCTGCGTCAAGAAACGCAAGGCGCTTTGTGAAGGCGGATTCTTAAGCTCGAAGGACATTGGGATTTGAACGATTGGATTAATCGTTGTCGGTGTCGGCGGTGTCGGTCGGAACAAGGAACAAACTGATGGAACGCAGAATGATGTTCAATGCCGTGTCGGGATTGCTGATCACATCCACCGTGTCCTTGGGGAAGTAGCCTTCCTTGGTGACGACAATCTGGTTCACATAGCTTTCTTCAGAAGGGAAGATCACTGTGCCGCTGGAATTAGTCTTGAGATCCTGGGCGGACTGAACCTCGTTTGTCAATTCCACATTGGCATCCTTGATTGCTTCGCCGGAAATCTTGTCAGTAACGATGACCGTGTAACGCACAGGAATGCGGTTGTCACTGTCTTCATCCTGAAGGCATGCAGACAGCAGCGTAGAAAGAGAAATAAAAAGAGCTGAAAGAATGAATTTCTTCATAGGAACCCCCGTTCGCGCCCAAATGTAGTAAAAGTCGCAAAAATTTTCATTAAATAAAATGAATCCTAACAAAAAAGTCCAGAATGGATCTGGACTTTTTCGTCGTTGTGAATAAATTGTAAAAATTAGTTCATTAAACAGCGTACGGGAATGTGGTTGTACGGAGGAACTGTGTATGTTTTCACTCGAGTCTTGATAAACATCACTCCCAATATATTCCCATCGTAATCTTCTTCAACTGAAGCAAATACTGTCATCTCGTCATTGTAATCTTCACCACTTTGGTAGTTCTTGTTGGATTCATTTGCTGCATAACCTAAAATTAAAGCATTGAAGCCTGAAGCGTTCGTACCGCCAGCATCTTCGGAGAGAAGGTCGTTTAATGGGCTGTTATTAAACAAAGTTTGCCACTCATCCAAATCAGGAATGTGCCAACCATCTGGACAAATTCCTTGGAAAGGACGCATTGATTCTGTAACGGGGGGATGCTTTTGATAAACCTCAGGGTTGTCAAATTTCAGCAAAAAGCCGGCTTGGCTATACAACCTTCCGTACATGTCACAATCGTTTTCTGTACTTTTTTTGGGGCAGTCTTGTGTTTTTCCGTAATAATCATAGCGCTCATCACAAGGCGAAGCCCAGTTTAAACATGCTGATGGTCTGTCGCCAATGTCGAAATTCAAATTTTCCGCCATCCAAATTTGATTGCCGATTTTTGCAGTCTTGTAGACTTTCCCGTTTCGACTATCGGTAAGTGCTCCTGTTTCGGCATTGTAGTTGGCGGGTAACGTGCTGACCGTACCGCCAGAAGAACTTTCCGCACTTACGTCACTGCTTGACGAACTGTACTTTTCGTCAATCTGACTGGATGATATATTCTCGTTGTTGATCGCGCTTGAGGAATTAACCTGCTCTGTTGATGATGAAGAACTTCTTGTGACTTCTGAAGAACTAGATTCGTTGTCTGCCGACGCAGGATTATCGTTTCCGCAGGATGCCAACAGAAATAGTGACGAAATTAATATTGTAAGAACAGATTTATTCATTAAATCCCCCCGTTTTTTTTCCAAAATATAGCTAACATGTTCTTGCTTTTTTGTTTGATGAGAAAAATTTACAAATAAAATTTCAAACAACCTCTTTAATAATCTGTTTTAAATTTTTATTTTGCCGCGCCGTATTGAAAACGAATTTTTTTTTAGTTGGCTTCTAACCAAGTTATGGGGGTTAGGCTCTTAATTAAAAAATCTGGTGTTTCAATTTTCACAGATTGCCTGCTACGGGCGAACTGTGGTTTTGAAGTATTTTCGTTGGATTTGTTCAACCACCCTGTATTTTGTGCGATTGTGCACAAAAGCCTTAAATCCGTAGGAATTGAAATTATGCTAAAGAAAATTTCTTTGTTCCTTTTAATAGTATCGGCCTTTACCTCTGTTTTCGCGCAGAGTGCTGAACCTGGAAATGCTTTTAATAAGTATATGAGCGCTGAAGGTGGTATAAATCCGATAAATGGAACGGCTTCGTTTAGCAAGTATCTTGCAAGTGTAACTGCAGGACATGCTGAAGCAAAATTTGAATTGATGTATTCAGGAAATGTTTCTGAAATTGTAAAAGTTAAGAATGATAAAGTCAATCTTGGCTGGATTGGCCTTGGGTGGACAATGGGACAAGCTAAGATTGTGTGTGACCATAATTCATCAATGTGGCTCGGAGATGATACCTATCATTTACAAACCTCATCCGGACTTACTTACTCTATTATAGAACATAATGGAACTTGGTGGATTGAAAATCTGCCCTATTGGTCTGTTGAACGCCAAACTTACAAATATTCAACAAAGGCTGGTGTTTACGAAATTGTGAAAGGTTGGATTTTGAAGGATGCCTCTGGTGTGAAGTATTTTTATGGAGACTTTGATGAAAACCCAAAGGATGTTAAAAAGCATAACGCTACTGAATACGTTTTAAGTTATCCGGAACATTATGGTCTTATTGGTGCTTTTAAAGATGGGAAAAGCTATCCATTTCCTTGTGCGTGGAATTTGAGTAGGCAAGAAGATTATGACGGAAATTACATTGTTTATGATTATGATCAAATTAATGAATATGTAAAAATAGGCGGCTCGTTTACTGATTACCCTTACACTAAAGAAAATTATTTGAAAAAGGTGACATCGTCTTTTGGCGCTTCAATTGAGTTTGAAACATCTATGAAGGGTCTAGTGAATAATGGTGCTGACTTTACAGACGAAATTATTGACAATACGGGAAAATCTGAAATCAATACTCAAGAAAAGGATAATAATCTTGATGGTTATGTGGATCCTATGCAGCGTCGATATTTATCTAAGATGACTGTTAAGGCGAATAATGGAAAAATACTTGAAACTGTGGAATTTTGTTATAAACCGTTGCGTGTTAAAATTGATGGATATGATAATACTAAGTATGTTAAAAGATTGTTGAGTTCTGTGACAACTTATGATGCATCGCGTGCTACTGGTGAAAACGATGATTATCAATCTAGTGTTATTGATGAAGAAAAATATGAGTATGTAGATTATGAAAATTCTGTAGAATCATCTGCAGGATCATTCCATAATTCAGATGATATAGCCTTGGGCGCAATTAAATCAATAACAGGCTTAAAATGTGGAAAAGTTGAATATGATTATACCCAAATGTCTCTCTTTGACAAAAAAGAACATGCTCAAAAATTACCTGTTAAAGATGCTAGTGTTGGGTATTTGCAAGATGGTTCTATGTACGTTGTTGGATATAACATATGTACATTGGAAGCTTATCTGTGGAAGGCTGATGGCTGGCATAAGATGCCCTTGCCTAGTTCAAATACTTGGAATTGTAGTTCAAAAAAATCATTCCAAATGGGAAGGAATAATTCTTTTGTTGCAATCTCCGTAAGGCAAATTAGATCTAGCGATTCGAAAAAAAATTATGATGAATGCACTTTTGTCCCATATGTATGGAATGGCAAAGAATGGATCGAGCAAACTCAAATTGTAATTAACAATAAAAAAGAATTTGTAAGTGTTGGCCCGGATTATATCGTTAGAGCTAAAGTAGCAGATGAGAGAATTAAGATTGATATTCCTTGGACTCTTTGGAAAAAAAATGGTTTAGGACAGGTGTACAATGAAAAAGCCGATGATGATGATGGAGATCGTGAAAAAACTACTTTGATAACATCGCAAAATCATTTTGCAGTTTATTATAAAGATAAATCACCCGGACACTCTCTTTCGTTGAGAGTTTTTACATTCAATCATGACAAGAGTGATGTTGCTCAAACATATGATGAAGATAATATGGATGATGAAAATCAATATGTGTTTATAAGCGACCACGTTATAGGTGCTGCGATGGAGCCTGATAATTCATTGGGCCTTACGAAACATAATGCTAAAATTGGATGTTTATTGTGGAATGAATATGACGGAAAATGGGTGAAAGTTGATTCACATTCTTTGCGGGGGACTCAGGGTGATCCAGTAATTTCGGTTGTTGGTTATAATTATTTCGCAATGAAACACAATGATTATGATGATCTAACATTGTTTGAATTTGATGAGACAAAAAATGACTATAAATTGTGGTTTAAAAATAAAAATGTGGTTGATGGATTAAACTATGACTGGGTTGTAGAAGCTGAATGGAATGGTTATTCTTCAGGGGATGATTATTTTGTGATAACTCGTCCTAAAAGGAAAACGTTAAAAAAATTGGGTGTTACATACGGTTATGCTGTTAGAAAAGACAGAAAGGTTCAGAAATTTTTTAAAAATGAGGCGGGAGAGTGGAAAGAAGGAGACATAAGTACCTTCGATGAAAGCCAGCATGTTATTCTTGGCCCTACATGGTATTTGTTAAAAGAATCTAATCAGCTTTATGTAAACAATGGTTACGTATGGAATTATGATGGTCAAGTTGGTAATGTAAATAAGAATAGTCGTGCTGTAGGAGATAATTATTATGCAGATGATTCTTACATATATTTCAAAAAACATGACTCGTTTGTGAATAAAATATATGGATATTTTGTTACTTCCAAGACTGTAAGCGATCCGGTTCTTGATAAAGAAACTAGGTATGAATATTCATATCGAGATATCGGTGTCTCGAAATTAGAGGACTCATCTCCGTATTATGACTTCTCGACAGGAATGCCTGTTGTTAGGGCGTATACAATTATCTTGCCGGAGGGGAAGGGTAAAATTGTTAAGAATTTGTGTCCCTACCAAAACGATGATTCTTCAAAAAATGGCTTGGGATGGGGGCTGGTTTGCTCTGAACGATATTATACAAATGACGTTTCCTTTTCATCAAAGCCAAAGAAAAAAATCACAACGTATTTTGATCGATACTTTGGTACTGAGTTAAATTGGCCAGTATCAATGTTTGTGGATTATGTAACAAAAATTTCCATAGAAGAAAATAATAATGTTGACGAAGTATTCTATACCTATAAAAGCGATATTAATGGGCTGCAAAAGAGTGTGAAGAAGGTGGTCAATGGAGAAAGTGTTGAAGAAATCTATAATTATTATGCGCCAGAAAAGTATTCTTTTATGGTGGAATTAAACAGATTGTCTGATGTTGTAGGCTCTATCCGGTGCATTCCAGAATGTGATGAGAAAAAAGGTAAAATTGTTTCTGGTACCGCTACCATTTTGAATGAAAACAAAGACGGGGACGCAGTAATTGTTGAACCTTTAAGTCAATGGATTTATGCACCTAATGAAGAACGTATTTCAAAAAATGATTTTGATTGGTCTAGTAAAACGCAAAGCGAAAATTGGAAAAAGGTAAAAGAAATTACAAGGTATGATAAAGGTTTTGTTGAGGAATACTTTGATGAATACGACATCATGTATGCGGGAGTACATGATAACACTAAAGAAAAACTTTTGGTGGCTTCTGTAAAAAATGCAGGTTTGAACGAAATTGTTGTTGTTCCTGGTAATAATTGTGATATAGATGGAGTAACTGATTGTTCAATAGAAGACTTGAATGTTAATTCAATTCAATGGAAGAAAAATCCGGATAAAAAACAATATGGAAAATTTTCGTCTAAGGCAATTTCTCTTAATGGACATTCTTTCAATGCGACATTAAATAAAGCAAAGAAAGGCAAATATCGTTTCTCTGCATGGGTTTATAGTGAAGGTGATGATGTCACGTTGAATATTTCTAATGATTTGAGTAAAAAATTCAATACTGAACCTTATTCTTGGAGATATGTTGAGACTGAGTTTGATTTAAATGCTGACAAATATGAATGGTCTCTGCAAAAAAATGGAGAAAATAGAGTATGGTTGCAGGATGTTCGTCTGGTGCCTGCTGATGCTTCTGTATCTGTGACGTTCTATGATGACTTGTTGCGAAAACCTTCTGCAATTGTAGAAGATCGTAATCATGTTGTTTATACACAATATGATTCAAAAGGTCGAATTACTGAATTGTATGGAGATTATCTTAAAGATGATGGTTCTAGGGACGTTGCTTTAATTGAAAGAAATACCTATGTAGAAGGTAGTTGCCTTGATCCTACTTATGACATTAACACTCTTGATTATGTAATGGTAAATGGTGATTTCTTGATGCCTGCCATTGGTGAAATGTCCAATTATATGGTACAAACATATGTCGAAAATTTGAATATATCATGGAAAACTCATCAAGATGGAAAGACTGTTTCTTATCGTATTTTTGATGCCGACGTAAGTGATGATGAAAAAGGTCTCTTTGATACTCCGCCATGTTGTGATGTTCAAAAAGGTGTTTCTATGTCCTTTGGTTCTAAAGAAAAAGTCTTAGAACTATATGTTGGAGATGCATCTGATAAAATTTATACAGTAAAGTTTACTCCTCAAAGATATGATTGGGTAAATTATGGAAATATATTAGATGTTGGAAATGATCCTAAATTTGCATCTGATACACGTATTAATCGTATTTTTTATGTTGGCGAAAATGGCCTTAGTCTGTCTGCTTACAATGGCTATAGATGGGACCTTGATAACGGATATGAAGGTGATTTTGATGAATTTTGTGTTGCAAAAAATAAAAATGACAAAGTTCATATTTCTGCGTCAAGAAATAAATCAGTTTTTCTCTATAAATGGGAACCTCAATTTGAAGTTAGCTTAGGCGCTAATAAAGCTGGCTGGGAACAAAAGAACTACGTTAACCTAAGTAGTGCGGAATCTTTTGATATGGCCTATGTTAATGATAAGTTGTATACAGTCTATTTTAAAGGTCTTGTTCCGCGGCAAGAAGGAAATGGATATTCGCCGGTTTTATACTCATCAAATCTTGATGAAAATGTAAAATCTATTTCAGAATATAATGTGATTGATTTTAAAATTGTTGCTGATCCTAACGATAGGCCTATGGTCGCGTATATCGGAAAGGTTCCTTCACAATTTAAAAGTACAACATTGGTTAATGATTTAGATGAATCCTATAGCGATGAACAACTTGAAAGTGAATTAACTATTCCTAGTGAAATGTTAATGTCTGTGTCATTTTCTGACAATTATGTTGTTGTTAAACATTTGTCAAAAGACGGTCGTTGGGTTGGTTATTCATCCGAAGAAGGAGACCTCCTGAAACTTGAAGATAAATATTTAGTAGACGCTATACGATTAGCCGTTGCCTCTGATGAATTGAATACCTACATAGCTGTTCTTTATGAATCTAAAGAAGGAGTAAATGCTTTAAGTGTGTTTAAGTCTGTGAAAAATGGTGAAAAGGTTTCATTTGAAGTGATGACTGATGCTGCTGTAAATTCCAACGAGATTGCTTATTTGGATAAAAATGATCCAATGGATTTGATGGTAGATAAAGGCGTTCCTTATTTGATGTTTGCTAATAAGCAGAATGAAAATAAAGTTTCTGTTTTGAGGTATGATGAAAAAGATAGCAGATGGTTGTCTGTTGGAAATCCAGCTTTTGCTTCTATAGAAACAAGTAAGTATGCGGGTAATTTAGGCTTTGATAAAGACAATGATTCTCCAGTAATTGTTTTTAAAGAAAGATATGATTCTCCTCGTTCGGGACTTCGCAATAAGATTGTACCTATGAAGTATGTAAAGGACGATGACTTGGACGTTTCTTTGTCTTCAATTGGCGGTAGTAGTCCATCTGCTTTTACGTCTGAGTTTAGACAATACATTTTGTCATACACTACAGATGTTGATTGTGATGAAAATGAATTGAAACTTAATTTCCATCCGATGAATGTTGAAAATGTTAAAATGACTTATTCTGTTGATGAGCAAAAGGATTTCGAGATTTACCCTAACACTGATGTGAAAATACCGTTGCGTAATCTTGACCATTCGTTAATAAAAGTTAATTTGCTAGGAACGAATGGGAAAAGGCTTACTTACAAATTTAAGGTGAATAAAACATGCCCGGCACAGCTTGCCCCTTCTGCAACTAATAGTATGATGTGGTATTACTCTGCTCCGTTGCCCACCAATGAAAGTAGTAGCTCAAGTTCTTCCGATGAAACTAATCTTGTATACGAGATTGATGGTAACGATCCGTATGTTTGCTTTAGTGATTACGGCAATGATTGGAATTTTGTTGCATATGGCGTTGTTTATACAAAGTATGCTTGTATTGATTTAACCAATCCGAAACTTCCGGAGTATTCTTCTAGTAGTTCAGATAATGTACCAGAATCCTCTTCGTCGTGTGATTATTTCTTTAAAAATGAGAAAACAGGTGATGAACGATGTGTGACCCTTGTTGTTCGTTCTAGTTCTTCATCAAAGGGATATCCCTGGTGGTATGATATTTCCTCTTCATCCATTCCGACGTCAGGAGGTTCCACAGGAACCTCTGCTGGTGAGGAAGGTTATTCTTCGGGAATTAACGGAGGTAGCTCTAGTAGCTATAATCCTTCCGTTACTATTCCGGGTACATCTATTCCCCAAATTTATGAGTCCATTTATAAGCATAAACTTGCAACGACAGGAGATTTAAAATTTGCAGATAATGTGAATGTTTCTGGAATAGAATTTGTTGGAAATAATGTTGAAGTTGGAGCTAATGCTCGTATAAATGGAACTCTAACATCTATGGGTGATATGCATCTTCGTAATGATTCTTACACGAGTAAAATTGTTGTTGGTGAAAAACTAAACGTAGAAAATGGTGCTCGTTATGAATCGGTAATCCAGGAAAAGGATCAAATTCCGTTGATTCCAACCGTTGACTTTGCTGTTGGTGAAAATGATGTCAATGTTTGGAATAATCAGACGGCAATCCTAAAGCCCGGAAAATATAAGACTTTACACGTCTATTCCAATGCTACGGTTTACTTCGAAGCTGGTTCCTATTATTTTGAAAATTTTGAAATTGAAGCTGATGCAAAGATTGTCTTTGAAAATAAGATTGATGGAATGCAGATATGGATCCAAGAAATATTGCGTATTGGTGATAGAGTGCAATTTGTATGTGAGGGGGGGGCAGATCAGTTGATGATTTACTCGAATACGAACCAAATGGTGTATTTAGGAGTTAGTTCTGAATTGAAAGCTACGTTGATTATTCCAAATGGTAGTGCTAGTTTCTCACCAAATTCAGTTTGGATAGGTAAGGTTTGGGCAAAATCTATTGATATTCAACCCAATGTGACTGTAAAGTAGGGGGGTATTGAAAATGAAAAAGATGGTTTTCTTGGCTTTGATGTTGTTTGTTACATCTTTTGCTGATTATAAATATGTAAAAAATGATATAAGCCAAAATGGTGGTATTCAACTTGGCATGCCTAGTTGGATTGACTTGGATGAAACAACCGTGAATAATGAGTTAATTAATGAAAAGACTGCGTATTCACCTTATAATAAGAAAACAATTCATCTTTCCTCCTCCCATTTTTTTAAATACATGGGAGAAACCTATTCTTCTCTTACATTTTGGGAGAATGGTGTTGTGGAATTCGGTGAGAGTTCAACTAGAGGATCTAATGCCCCAAGAATCCATTTATTCAATGATTTGAAAGAAAATGGTAAAAAAACATTTGAAAGTTTTAGATGGATGGAATTTGTAGAGAATCATGAAGTAAATAAAGTATCTACATCTGATTCTTATGTTGTTTTGGAATGTCGTTTTGATGATTGGGGTATTCAAGTGTCCATATATCATGATGGGGAGTTCCAGATTCAATATTGGAATTTTGTGAAAGAGATTAATGTGGCCGAGGAATGGATGTATGCTTATATTGAAGATGAATATAGGTCTCCTAAGTATTTATTCCAGGATAACACTTCATCTATGTTTCTTTATGGCGATGAGGGACTTCGTTCTGGATGGGTTGCCAAAAGAATGCTTGATTCATACACGGTTGACGTAGAAGAACCTGAAAAAGGCCGTGGTCTTGTGGTAAGTATGGGGGCAGGACATTCTGATAACGGAGTTTTGATCGCATACGATTTTTCTAGAGAGCACCCTGTTGTTGGCAGTTTCTCGTCTGTTGAAGTTGAATTTGAAAATGTTCTTGAAAAATTGTATTGTTGGTATTTTACAGAAGCTAACAAATATTCTAATCAATACTACAATCAGCCTTATGGAGCGTATGATTCAAATTATCCATATGTAGATTCGCAAAATCAAACCTTGGTATTAAAACGAGAAGATTTTGCTAAATCATGGCAACAATATGGATTTTCTGGCTATAATGATGAAAAAGTTAAGTATGTTCCTGCCGTCGCTCTTAAATTTCAGCGAATTAGAGACGCTGTACATCATGACTATGATTTTAAAATAAAGAAGGTAAAATATAATTTAGCTCAGCTGCCGTCGTTAAGGTTTATGGCGAAAACTAATTATGGAACTTTTTCTGTAATTAATGAAGATGGCGGTAGAGTTGTTGTAGAGGGAATGAGTGGGGTTGCAGATGAAAAAAATCCTAAAATAATGCGATATCCTGTGTGGGAAAAGAAATTTTGTTCCTTAAATATTTTTGTTAGCCCTGGGTACGAACTTTCTGAAGTTTATTATTCGTATTATGAAGAACCGACGGAACAACCCAAAATATGGCTTTATTCAGAATTGCAAGGCTATGACAAGTCAAGGGTGACAAAGAAAGATTCTGAAAATAAATTTACTATTTCAAATGTAAATACAGGCCTTTATAGCGCTTCGGCAGAACCTCTAAATGTATTTGTGTATGTTAAGTACAAAAAATGCTCTCGAAAGCAAAATCTTGTAACACCTTATTATACAAAAATGGAACGCTTCTTTAATTTTGAAGGAGATGGAGGTAGTGCTGTATCTGCTATTTATTCTGATGGCTTTGGTGGTGTTGCTCAAACGCAAAGAAAATTAGTTGATAATCAGTATACGGTTTCCTCTGAATATTCTAATTCATTAGGAAAAACAACGAAAGTTCCTATGACTTTTGTTCAAACAAATGAAGATGAAGAATTTCATTATGTTGATGTCGCATGTGAAAATTGCGTTACAAGAGCGAATGAGTATTTTGTCGGTCCAAATGAATATGTAAATCCAGATGCGAATGGATTTGCCTTCTCCGAAACAAATTACTTTAATGATGATGAGGGGCTGATTTTTGAGTCTGCAGGTGTATCTGACAATTCTTTTGAAATGAATAGACAAACCTCTAGGGATGGCTATACAAAAGTATGGAAAATGCTTGCGAAAGATGAAAATGATTTTGTTGACAATAGTTTGTTAGATGATAAACATTTGGCTGGCATTTATAACAAACGAAAAGATGAAGGGGGAACATTTGTTCTTCGAATAAAAAAGAGCGCAAATGGTGTTTATTCTCAAAAAATATTTGATGAAAAGGGCCGTAATGTAACATCTTGGATCTATGATGGAATAAGGCCTTTGGTATACTATAATAAATATGATGAATTTGGGAACTTGGAAGAGTCTGGTATCAGGGGCTTTGAACAACTGTCTACGAAAAATAGGTATGATGCTCAAAACCGTTTGATTTCTACAGAAAGTAGTGATAGGGGCAAAACGGAGTATTTTTATGATTCCCATGGTCGTCTGCGTCTTACTAGAACTTCTCAGCTTAAGGAAGATGGGAAACTCACATATTTTGTTTTGAATTATAATGCGCTTGGAAAAGTTTGTTCAACTGGCGTCTCTACAAACTTTGATTTCAAAGGTAATTTCGATCAGCCTGTTCCAAATAAAAACTTTAAAAAATATTCAAGATTTATTTATGGAGTACTAACGAAAGACTCCCTAACACAATTTGGTGTTGATGAAAATGTCGCAGAGAGCATTACATCGATGATGAATGGCATTAGGCCTAATGATGAAAGTGCTGTTGTTGCCTTTGATGATGACGGAGAATATACAAAAATATCAATTAAAAGCTATGATGATCTTGGTAGAGTCTCGAATCAATGGCTTTTGTTTGGCTTGGATAAATTCCCTCCAATTCATCTTAGCTATTCATATAATTCGTCCAATGATGTTGTTGAAAGTTCGTTTAGTGAATGGGTAGACGACGCTTGGATTGAACGTTCAAAACGTAAAAGAACTTATAATAGCGATGGACAGCTAGAAAAAATAGATGAGAATGGAGTCCCGCAGGTTACATATTCGTATGCTTTGAAGGGTAATTTGGAAAGTAACAAATTTTATTTTGATGAAACTTCTTACTTAAAGTCTTCCATCCATAAAGATATTTATGGTAGAGTTGAACGAATTGAGTATTTTAATGAAAAAGATGAATTAGTCTACTCTGCTGAGAATATTTTTAATTCATCAATTAATCAACACGCCGATAAAACTTCTCATGAATGGAAGTCGATAAAGGGCTATGGTGATGAAAAGCATGAAAATGAGTATACATATGATTATATAGGTCGTTTGACTTCCGTGTCGGGAAATCAGCCTGGATTGTATGACTATGATAATCTTGGACGTTTAAAACAAAAAGCAGAGAAAAACGCTTCTATCGAATATAAGTACGAGGATGATTTGTATCGTCCGAATGAATTTGAAGTATATGAAGTGGGTACGGAAAAACCATCTGCAGCCAAATCAAAACTTAGATATGACGCTTCGGGTAACGTCTGGCTTGATGAAAGAAATAAGGTTGTGTATAAAAATAATGCGTTTGGAATGCCTGTTCGCATTTATAAACTTTCGGCTATTCCAGAAAAAATATCGTTGGCCGATGTAAAAAAAGGTCAAAATTTGGGTACCATTGAAACGGAAGTCAATATTGCTTATGATGAGAAAGGCGATAGAATTTGGTATTCTGTACAAAATCTTCATGATGGTTCTGGTTTTATGAAGGCTACGGTACCGGGTGTAGGAGTATATACTTCTATTCGTATTAACGGTATTGATAGCAAAATCGGTCTTGAACGAAGGGAATTGGCTTCTGGCGGTTTCCGCCAAGGTGTTGATGGTCCGGTATATATTCCGTTAACGGACATCCAAGGGAATGTTCGTGGATACGCTAGCAAAAATGGTTTAGA
Source organism: Fibrobacter sp. (assembly GCA_024399065.1). Lineage (NCBI taxonomy): Bacteria > Pseudomonadati > Fibrobacterota > Fibrobacteria > Fibrobacterales > Fibrobacteraceae > Fibrobacter > Fibrobacter sp. The sequence continues at coordinate 37,673 of JAKSIB010000025.1, forward strand.
AAACGCATTTAGTTATTATGCCTATGGTGATGTTGATGAATTTGCTTACAATAGTATCGATGGACATGAACGTTGGCAAAGCAAGGAATTTGATGCCGAGCATGGAAAATACTACTTTGGTTCAAGATACTTTGACCCGTTCCTGGGACTATGGACGAGTCCGGACCCCGCAGGTCAGTTTGCCAACCCGTATACATATGGTGGCGATCCAGTAAATTTTGTTGACCCAAATGGAGAAGAGGTTGTTGCCGGAGTTGTTATAACAGCTGCTATTGTTGGTGCTGTTATTAGTGGAGGTTCTGCTTGGTACAACTGTACTAATTATGGTGGGGGAAGTTGTACTAAGGGGGTTACTGTAGGGGCTGTGTCTGGCGCGGTAGCTGGTGCTGCTGGTGCTGCCGTGGGAGGCTTTGCTGCATCTTATGCCGCTTTGGGAACGGAAGCTGCTTTGGGTAGTGTTGTTGGCGGTATGGCAAGCTCGGCCGCTGGTTATACGTCAGCACATTTGTTGACTGATGGATACAAGTTTGGTAATTTTGATGGTGCTGAAATTATTCAGTCTACGTTAGAAGGTGGGGCTGAAGCTCTTATCGATGCTGGTGTTGGGTATGCTCTTGATGCGACTGGCGTTAACATAATGGGAAAAAATGGAAATAAGATTCTTGGTGGTGCAATGAGTAGTGGAATTATGTCCTATTTGAAAGGTGATGGATTCTGGAACGGCTTTGGTCAGGGTGCTCTAAGTTCTTCCGTATCGACTTTAATGAGTTCTTCTTTGCGAGTTATGTTTGATGTTGATCCGGCAGAGTATGAACTGAAAGATATTGTTGATGATGAGGGGAGTCCTAATGTAAGGGATGGTGATATTATTGTGTTCGAAAGGCAAAAAGGTGATTTTGTTTCTACGCTTCTTGCCATACTTACTGGAGAAAGCTATACTCATGCAGCTTTGGTTGAAGATAAAAATAAAGGTAAAGCTGGAGAAAAACAAGAACTGGTGATACGAGAAGCTACTAGTACCGGTTCTGAGCATCAAACTGGCTTAAAGGATTACAAAGGTCGTCGATTTAAGGTGGTAGGAAATAACCCGAATTACACCGCGTATAAGGCGGGTAAGAACGGTTTTAGTTTAATTGGAGGTGCACCAACTGGACAATACAATCTTTTTGAAACCAATTGTACTAGTCAGGTTTCTCGATGGACCGGAATGAATTACGTTAACAACCCAGGTGTTCTTGCAAGACGAATGGGATTCACCGCATATTATGGTTATTAAACAGAAGATGTTTTTTTTGTTCTTTTCTATTATGCTCCTTTTGACGGGCTGTGGTCCGTGGCATATCAAAGGGTACACTCGTAACCCCTTTGAATGGGCGGATATCCTTTGGGAAGCTCCAGTTGACATAAACTCTGAAGAAGAGCAAGTGTTTGAGGTCCCTTTTGTCAAGTATGGCAAACGTTTTTCTGTCTGCTATGATACTACAATTGTTGCTAGTGGAAATGAAATCACTGAAAACGACCGTGTACAGATGACGTTTTCAATAGGAGGCTCTGTGTTTGTTGACGAAGAGCCTCTCATTTGGGGCCCAGTAGAAAGGGTTTGTCTTGGAAATGGTGGGGATGGGGTCACTGGAGTCTACTTCTTTCTTCCTGATGATTTTGATTTAGAGACCGGAGGTACGTTGAAAGTCAAGTTTTCCCGTATCAAACATTTGAAAAATGTTCGTAATCCAAGGGTTGTCCTTGTATACAAGGTCCCTACGAAATGATTATTTTATATTAGTATAACGGATTGATGGAAAAATTATATATGGATAATCTAACTAAACGTACAACATTAATTTCAGCTCTCGCTACAGTGGTTGCTTTGGTTGCATGTGACGGAAACGGAAGTACATCGCCAGATTCTGTAGAATATTCATCGGATAGCAAAGTTGAATGTTCAGATTCCAATGACGACGCCTCAAGTTCATCGGCGGTTTCGTCGTCTGGTATCAATAGTTCGTCGTCATCACAAGTCTTGTCAAGTAGTTCCGACAAGACTGGTGCAAAGTTTGAATATGGCTCTTTGGTCGATTCAAGGGATAACCATTCCTATAAAACTATTAAAGTAGGCTCTCAGACATGGATGGCTGAAAATTTGAATTTTGCACCGGATTCTGCGGAATATGTTGGGATTGACAAGCCTTCTTGGTGTTATTTAGATAACGCAGATTCTTGTGCCAAATATGGTCGCTTGTATACATGGGCGTCAGCTATTGATTCTGTTGGAACCTTCTCTAAAATAGCAGAGGGGTGCGGAATAGGCGTTGCTTGTTCTACATTGAATTCAACTACTGTAGCTAGAGGCTTGTGTCCGGATAATTGGCATTTGCCAAATGTATACGAGTGGATGACGCTTTTGGAATCTGTTGCCACAAGTGTTGATGGTGGCGCATTCTACGGTGCAGGAATGGCTTTGAAATCTAACACAGGCTGGAATGTTGATGGCAATGGTGCTGATACCTATGGCTTTAGCGTACTTCCTGCAGGGCTTAATTCAGGGAAACTAAATTTCGAGAATGTAGGAGATTATGGCTATTTCTGGACAGCGACTGAGATCGATGTTGATAATTCGGTCTTTATTGCGTTTCTTGGAAATGAAAGCAATGCCTATACGTCAACGATGTATAAGGATCGTGCATTCAGCATCCGTTGTATAAAAGACTGATTTTTTGTTAACAAAAAACAACTTTAAAAACACCCCCGATTTTACTAAATTTGGCGACGAAATCTCCATGATGGAGTATTTCGGGGGTTATTTTGAAATTCTCGACGAGTTTTAGACTTTTTGTAGTCGTTGTTTTTGCTGTCTATATTTCTGTTTTTGCGCAGGGTCCTGGCGTTTCAAATGGTGCGCTGAACTTGCCGCCGTTGCCTATTGCTGATTCCTTGGTCATCAAGAATCTGAATGTCAAGAATACCGAAATTCGCGACTTGCTGCAAGGCATGGCGGTTCAGTATGGCCTGAACTTGTTCCTGGCTCCCGAAGTCAAGGGCCCTGTCACGGTGAATTTCAATAACCAGCCGGTAAAGGATGCCTTGCGCGTGCTTTTGCAGGGTAATGGTTATGAGTATGTTCTTGACGGCAGTGTAATTCGCGTGCAGAAGCCGGTGGTTAAGGCTCCGGAACCGCCCAAGGCTCCCGAAAAGCGTTTTGTGGTGGATTGGTCGAACGAGTCCCTGTCTATCGATGTGGAAGATGCTCCCCTGGACAAGGTGGTCCGCAAGATTGTGGAAGTTTCTGGCAAGAACATTTTGCTGGAACAGGGCAATTCCAAGTCTGTCACGGTCTTTGTACAGAACATGCCTTTTGAACGTGCGGTCCGCCACTTGGCAGAATCTTCTGACTTGAGCTATGACGACGAAGAGGGAATTGTCACCATCAAAAAGTCCACATGGAATCTTGGTGGCAAGAACAAGGAAAACAGCAACAAGTTCAAGGTCCGCCTCTCTAGCGATTCTCTTTTGTCTATCGAGGCTGTGGAGGCTCCCTTGGCTTCCTTGCTTAGCGAGATTCTTTCCCAGACGAAGCTGAACGCCATGGTCTATGGAAAGCTGGATGGCCAGGTGACTGCCCATATGTCCGGTGTTCCGGTTCGCGAAACGCTCAAGTACTTGTTCCGCGGTACGGCCTATACTTTTTGGGAACGTAACGGTGTGTACTTTATCGGCCCTCACGAAATGCAGACTGCCGATAATTCCTTGTTGATCAAGTTGAAGCACCTCAAGGCCGAAGATGTGATCAAGCTTTTGCCTTCTACTTTGACCAAGGGTACCCAGATTCAGGTGGTCAAGTCCCAGAATGCCTTGATGGCTGCCGGTAGCTACGATGTGCTGGATGCCATTTCCCAGTATGTAGAAAAGATGGACTTGCCTGTGGCCCAGATTTTGATTGAGGTCCTGGTGGTTGACCTGGATTTGGAAAAAGGGCATAATCATGGCTTGAATTTGTTCTTTGGTAATGCCGCCAAGAGTGTTGGCTCCGAGAACTTGTTCCCAAGTGTTGACCAGACTTTGAATTCCAAGCAGCTGCAGCGTGTATTCAATGGTATTGGCCTTGGCGAAATTGTCAGCATCCCCAAGGATCTTGTCACAAAGATCAATGCCATGGAGCAGGAAAAGATCCTGGATGTAAAGGCTCGTTCCCAGATTGCAACCTTGAATGGCGAAACCGCTGTGCTTACCATTGGTCAGACGCAATACTATATGATGGCTTCCGAGGTGGACTACAACCAGGGCGACGCCGTTACCTCCAAGACTACCCAGCGTTTTGAACAGATCGAGGCCAACTCCAACATTACTGTGACTCCCTATGTGACTGGCGAAGGGGAGATTACCTGCGAAATTGTTCCTGATTTTTCTGAACCGGAAGGTAGCTTTAGCAGCGAAGTTCCGCCCACATTGAACAAACGTTATGTCAAGTCTTCTGTGCGCCTTCGCGATGGCGAAACCATTGTGCTGGGCGGCATGGTCAAGGAAAGTGTCAGCGATGTCCATAGGCAGGTTCCGTTCTTTGGTTCCATTCCTGTGATTGGCTGGTTTTTCCGCAATGTGGAACGTGTTCATAGCAAGAGCCAGCTGCTGATTTTCGTGACACCCCATATTTACTATGGCGCGGAAGGTAGCGTTGACGTTGCCGATGAAATTGCCCGCGCCAAGATGCCTGTGGTTGACGACAAGAAGGTTGAAGCCAGGGTACGTAAAATGACTGCCGAAAATGTTGCCGCAGAAAAGGGTTCTGAAAAGTCTTTCGAGACTGCCGCAGATAAGGCTGTCGAGGGCAAGTAGTGGCCAACGCTTTCCGCACAGCTTTGAGTGTATCAACGGGTCGGTACTGGTGGGTGCTGGTAGCCCGTGATGGCTCCAATGGCGGTGTCGCACAGGTTTTGCGTGTGCTTCGCGGTCGAGGGGCAGGTCATAGCTATGTGGATTTGTCCTACTCCGGCACTTTCGAGGAGTGCCGCCGCTTTCAGGTGGCCAATGGCGGTTCTGCCGATGGCATCCTTTTGGTTGACGATGCAACTCCGGTAAAGATGGTCCAAATCGGCGACGAAGAATTCAAGCGCGAAAACTTTGAATACGTCAATTCCATCGATGGAGATTTTGCTGTGGTCGCCCTTCGCCGATCCTTCGAGGAATTGGTTGAAGAGGTGGTAAAGGTGGAATTCAAGATTTTGGCCCACCTGCCTGTTTTGTTCTTTGAAATCGAAATGCTTCGCCAGCAGGATTTGTCTGGGGCTAAGCTGTTCAAGAATACGGAAAATGGGGTCACCAAGGCCTGGTACTTTGACCAGGGTGAATTTTACTGGTTCAGCAAGGCTTTTGGATCTTCTGAAGGCGAGGATTGCGTTAAAATTGTGGACTTTGTTAAGGAACGTTTCTTCCAGAAGTCTGTAATCGTCGAAGAATTTTCGCCCAGCGCCGAAGATATGGCCAAGGTGGTGGCTGAAGATGCATGGCTTTTCCGCACGGATCATCTGCCGGTGTTCTCGACGATGCCTGACAATGCTGCAGTTTCCAGAATTCGTGAAGCGGCCCTTTTCCGTAGGACTTTCAAGGCTTGCGTTGGCGTACTGGTAACCACCTTGCTGGTGACCCTGGCTTTCTGGGGCGGTGTTTCCTGGTACGTTTCCAAGACTCAGACCCAGGTGGCTGCCATCGAAAAGAGAATCGAAACTCGCAAGGAGCTGGACCGCGTTTGGAAAAAGCTGGAAGCCGACAAGGCTGGTACAGAAAAGTTCCTCAGCCATCGCAGTCGCTCTTCCTCCTTCTTGTCGCTTATTACCGCGGATTTACCCACGGATACTTGGATAACCCATTGGTCCGTAAACGGAAACGTTCATTCCATGCAGGGGTACTCTGCCACGTCCGAAGAAGTTTCTGAATTCCTGTCTACTTTGGAACATGAAAAACGATTGATAAATGTTCGCTTGCGTTCTACGGAAAAAACCACATTCAAGCGTAAGCCTGTAGTGAAATTTGACTTGTCTGCGGAGGTGATTCCATGAGTGGATTTCTAGCCCGCTACAAGTACACCTTGCTTACCGTTTTGTCTGTCGTGGCTCTGGTTGCTATCATCGGAGTGTATTTGTTCCCCAGGATGAAGGAAGCCAGTGGCATATTGGTGGCCATCCGTTCCGAAATAGGGGAGTCTTCGGTTTTGGACAACGGCACAACGTCGCCGGATTCGCTAATCGCCAACTACAAAAAGATTTCATCGGAACTGGATTCTTACGTGAATGTATCGGTGTCTTCTTCCAAGATACTGACATTTATTCTGGAAGCATCCAAGCAAAACGAGGTTGTTCTTCAGGATTTGTCAACCGGCGAGGTGGCAAGGCGTGGCGAGAATCTGGAATACCCCGTAAGGTTCAAGGCGAATTCCGGATTCCCTCAGTTCCTGCGATTCTTGACCACCTTGGAAAACAGCACCTACAGTGTCAAGGTCGTTAATGTGGACATGCGCCCCGGTGTGGCTTCTGTCTATCTGTCGGTCCTCAGCAAGGCAGGTCACGATGAATAAGTTCCTTGTTCTCCTGGTGACTGTTACGCTCATGATCTGGGGTGTATTCCTGTTCAAGATGTCTGATAAGGTGGATTCCCAGAAAGGCCAAAGTGAATCTGGATTGTTTGAGGATTTGTCTGGTAAAACGCCCCTGGATATTGAAACCCGCCTGGATTTTAAGAGCCTGCTTTCTCGCTTGAACCCGCAGGAAATGCCGGAAAATGACTTGCGCGATCCCTTCAAGGTTCCCACAAGCATTTTGCCACCGCCTAAGCCCCGTGTGGTGAAGGTTGCCTCCGCCCCTGTGGAAGCCCCGGTGGCAGTGGCTCCGCCTCCTCCCAAGCCGCCTTCCATTACTTTGGATGCCATTTTGCCCGGCGACAATCCTGTGGCCATCATCAAGTTCCGTGGCGAATCCGCAGTTGTCAGCGTAGGCCAGGAAATCTGGAATGTGGTGGTGCAGTCCATTGAATCCAACCGCGTCGTATTGCAGTACGCTGGCGGAACTTTCGAAATACGATAAAAATTTAAGGCCGCCCTGGAGTTAACTAAGAAAATGGATAGCCTGGGTGACGAATCCTGTCGGGAATTTCTCCGCTGGATGAGTGCTGCGTAATGTCTATAGCGTGATTTGACAAGTGTGTAATAGCAAAACGCCGTACGGTTATTCCGTATGGCGTCTTTTCGTTTGTACAATTTTTAAGGGGGGCTGTTTTTACAGAGCCTTGATTTCTTCAGGAGAGAGGCCTGAAATTTCTGCAATTTCGGAAACGGTAAGCTTTCCTTGCGCCACTAAGGCCTTGGCAATGCGTTGTTTTTCTTCCTTGATCAATTTCTTGCAGCGGATGTTGAGTTCCTGTTCCAGAGTCATGTAAGCCTTCCTTGCTGCGGGATCCATGCGGTACTTTTTAAATATATAGAAATTTTTGTAGCAGAGATCACCCAGCAAAATGTTCGGGTCGCATTCCTCGCGATTCTGGAACTTGTAAATGGCCTTTTCCTTATGGAAGATGTCGTTGGGACAGATGAACAGAATGTATTGTTCCTGTAGTTCTTCGTAATCAGCGCCTTTGACCAAGGCGCCTAACCATCTGCATCTCAATTTCAAATTGCCGCCCCACCTTAGTTGTTTCACCGGCGCTAGAAATTTCTTGGCGAACGTGCTTTTTATGAAAAATTTTGTTTGCTCGGTGTACGCTCGGAAATAAAATTTCCTATGATTGAAGGTGTATGAAGAATTCCATCGATTTCATTGGCGATATTCACGGGCATAGCGAATGCCTGAAGGCTCTGCTGAAGAAGCTGGGCTATGTGGAGCGTGCAGGCGCTTTCCGCTATCCGGGCAATGAACGTATGGTTGTTTTTCTGGGGGATTACGTAGATCGTGGCCCCAATGTTCGTGAGACGCTGAATGTGGTCCGTGCCATGCGTGATGCGGGTTCCGCCATTGCCCTTATGGGAAATCACGAATTCAATATGCTCAGCTTTTGGCAGAAGAACGAAGGCCCCCGCTTTTTGAAAAAGGTGGGTCCGGGTTATCTGCGTGAACATACCTTCAACAAGGTGGCTGTTCATTCCAGGACGGTGGCGGACTTTGTGGGACGCAAGGCTGAATTCAAGGAAATGAAAGAATTCGCCAAGACCTTGCCCTTCTATCTGGAAACGGAAACCTTTAGGGCGCAGCACGCCAGTTTTGACCCGCGGGCCGTTGCGCGGTTGAAGGCCACCGGCATCACTTGTTTTGCAGATGGCGATTTCGAGGAATTGATTTTCCGCGCCAATGATGAAGATAACGAATATGGGGATTCTCTGTTCTGGCCCGTCGATATGTTGCTGAAGGGCCCTGAAATGGAATTGCCTAACCATCAGTTCTTCTTTGATGGGGAAAACGTGAAGCGTTTTAGGACGCGGTTGCGTTGGTGGGTAAATCCTGCGGCCGCCAGCTTGCAGGAACTGAGTTTGCAGCCTGGGGTGACGATGCCCGAGGGGTGCGATGTTGATCCGGAAATCCGTAAGCGTTCTTATTACGGCGAGAACGAAAGGCCGGTGTTCTTTGGACATTACTGGCTTACGGGCGTTCCCCAGCTGATTCGCAGTAACGTTTGCTGCCTTGACTTTAGCGTGGCGGGCCATTTAGGAAACGGCCGCTTGGCGGCTTACCGATTTGATGGCGAACAGCAACTTGATGAAAAAAAGTTTGAATGGATTGGTCGCGAACATGCGTAAGTTCGCTTCTTTGCTTCGAAAATTTGCGTCTATTAAAGTGACCTGTGGTTTGTTGGTGGCGTTTTTGCTGCTGACTTTCTGGGGAATCCTGGGGCAGGCTGCTGCAGGGAACGATGGTGCCGCTGCGGCGACGGAACGTTTTTTCGGAAGCTATTTCATTTGGACCATGGGGGTGGTGCCGCTGCCGGCTTTGAAGTCGCTGGCTGTGGTGGGTGCGCTTCACCTGATTGCCTCCATGATGTACCGAATGCCCTCGGGTTGGCGGAATCTGGGACTTTATGGAATGCACATTGCCCTATTGGTTCTTCTGGTAGGAAGCCTCGTGGGTTCCGAATTTCGCCAAGAGTTTAACGGCTTCCGTGCGGTTCCTGCCGTAGGCGAATTGGCGGACGTCAAGACCCCGCAAAAGATTACCTATTACACCGTTGACGACAGCTTGAATACAAGCTCTGTTGAAGTTGGGGAGGGCTATCCCTACTTTACGTTCTACAAAGGTCAGGTGGATATGATGGGTGTGAAGGTGGACCTTTATACGGCTACCTACGATCCTTTCCATTTCGTGCCTTACGTGTTCATGATTCTTTTCTTGCTGAGCGCTGCGTTTCATTATGTGGCGAAGGTCCGCGGTAGTCGTGGGAACCGCGCAGGGACGGGAACAATTGCTGCAAAGACACTATCGGTGTTCCTGATCGCTATGGTGGGCTTTGTTTGTGCGCCTTCAGCCCAAGCTAATCAAATGATTCTTGTTGGCGAAAACTACCGCCCCTTTGATTCTTTTGCCCGTGGTGTTCTTGATGATTTTTCTGGACGCGTGACTTATAAATGCCGCCAGACAGATTCTTGCCATGGTAAAATTTCTGCAAGCGAAGTTGTTGGAAAAATTGGTGCAGGTTCCGCTGATGCTGCTGAATTTCGCTTGTTTAAGGTTCTTCGCGCCGATGTTCAAAATGCTTTGAATATTCCTGAAAGTGATCGATATGTAAGCTATAACCAGCTGAAAAAATATGGCAACGAACTTGAAGTTTATGCAAGCCGCAATGATGATCATCCTGCCACATTGGAAATGAAACGTTTGCTTGCCAATGTGCATCTTTTTGAAGCTATTCAGCGTGGCGATTTTAGGAAGGCGGATGCGACTCCCGAGCAAAAGAAAACCTTTAAGGCAGAAGTTTTCTACAACCACGCCAACTTTGCCTTGATCGCGTTCATCCTAGCTTTCATCGGTTGTGTCTTGGCTGCAGTCAATTCCCTTTTCAAAAAGCGCGCCCTTGATATTGCGGCGAATTCTGCGGCTGCTGCTGTAGCTGCGACTCTCGCAGTTACTTTTATCCTTCGTTTTTACATTGCCGCCCGTCCGCCGCTTTCTAGTTTGTACGAAATCGTGCTGTTGGTGGCCTTGCTTTTGGAAGCCTTTGAATTCGGTGCATTCCTGTTTTGCAAAAAAAGAACTTTCTCTTTAATCATCCCTGTAACGGCCATGGCCGCGGTGCTTTTGTTCTTTGCCAAGTTTATCTTGGAACCGGGCGATTTGTTCCAGCCTATTCCTGCTGTTTTGAATTCTGGAGTGTTCCTGACCCTTCACGTTTTCTCCATCGCTTTGGGCTACGTGGGTATGATTCTTTCTGGTGTTGTGGCCCATCTGCATCTGTTTCGTTTGGGCCGAATTTCTTCCCTTGAGCATCAAACCTCGAACCTCGCGCCTCTCCTTTACGCCACCCTCGTTTTCGGCGGAGTTTTCACCACCATCGGAACCCTTTTAGGTGGGGTGTGGGCGGATTTTGCCTGGGGCCGTTTCTGGGGCTTTGACCCTAAGGAATGCGGTGCCCTCTTTGTGGTACTTTGGTCCATGCTTCTGTTGCATTTGCGTGGTGGCCGCCTTGTCAGCGAAAAAGGTTTCGCCTTGCTCAATTGCTTTAACGTGATTATCACATTCCTTTGCTGGTTTGGAATTAACCTTTTGGGTGTGGGGCTCCACAGTTACGGATTCCAGAACGGAACGGTAATGTGGCTTTTAATCTTTATTCTAGCTGATCTTGGTGTGATTTTTTATTTGAATAGTCATAACCGGGGAACTTTAAAATTATGATTTATGAATTACGAATTACGAAATGGAAAATCTCGGCGTAGCCGACTAATTTACTCTCGTACATCATAATTCGTACTTCATAATTTTCTAAATTGTATCCCATGCTTCAATGGGACACTTTGCTTTCTGCAACGCGTTACGGACACCCGGCTGATCCGGATCCGAACCGCTCTGATTTTCATCGCGATTACGACCGTATTGTTTTTTCTACCGCTTTCCGCCGCCTTGGCCGCAAGACCCAGGTTCATCCGTTTTCTGTGAACGACCATGTTCATAGCCGCCTGACTCACAGCTTGGAAGTCAGTAGTGTTGGCCGAAGCCTTGCCATTACGGTTTATCATCTGATTAAGCAGCACCTGCCCAAGTATGTGAACGAATACCAGTTCGGTACCATCGTTCAGTCTGCTTGCTTGGCTCACGATATTGGTAACCCGCCGTTTGGTCATGCTGGCGAAGCCGCCATTCGCGAATGGTTCCGCAAGAACCGTAATTCTCCGGCATTACGCGATTTGCGTCCCGAAGAAATTGCTGACTTCGAAAATTTTGACGGTAATGCCCAGGGGCACCGCATCCTGAGTAAGTTGGAATATCATTTTCTTGATGGTGGCATGCGTTTGACTTACGCGACCATCGGAGCCATGATCAAGTATCCGCAGCTTGCCAAGTTCGGTACGCCCACCAGCCTCTTCTCTACGGAAGCTGACCTTTACAGAATGACCGCCTACACTTTGGGTATTCCTGAACTGGAAACCGGCAAGTGGGTGCGTCATCCCTTGGTTTACCTGATGGAAGCTGCCGACGATATTTGCTACAGCATTTTGGATGTGGAAGACGCCATCGAATTGGGCATTCTTTCCTTCGGTGATGTGCGTGGCATGTTCAGCTACTTGTGCGGTCCCGAAGTAGATATTGACCGCGAGTATCAGGAAAACGGACAGAACTTCCGCGACTTCCTCAGCAGTATTCGTGGTCTCGCAATCCAGAACCTCATTGACGATGTTGCAGTGACTTTTGTGAATCATTACGACGAAATCATGGCAGGCGCTCCCATCAAGCATCTTGTGGATTTGTCCCGTTCAGAAGTGATGGAAGGTATCCGCATTGCAAAGCGCCTCGGCGTAGAACGTATCTATCCCGACCGCCGCAAGACAGAACTTGAAGTGGGTAGCTACACCACCCTGAGTACGGTGCTGGACGCTTTCATCAACGGCGTTTACGACTTCCGTTTGAACGGCAAGAATTCTTACCGCGCCGATCGCATTGTCCGCTTGATTGGTCAGGCAAAAATCGGCCAGAGCGTTACCGCCGCCGAAGCCTACCATCAGGTGCTTGACTTTGTCAGTGGCATGACCGACAACTACGCAACTTACCTGGCCCGCCAAATTGGCGGCCTTGCCATGGGTTACTAACGGAGTTGCAGGGTTTCGAAAATGATCTGGCTGTTTGATTACGATCTTACGTTGTACGGTGCCGATGAACATTGCGTCATCGATTCTCTGGATGAACGAATCTCCTTGACCGTTCAGAATGCAACTGGTGTGGATACAGAAACAGCCCACAAGATTCGCAAGGATTACCTGATCCGCTTTGGAACGACTTTGGCTGGCCTGCAGGCCATGCATGGCGTAAAGCCCGATGACTTTTTTGATTTCATCCATCAGCCGGAATTCTTGACTTACCCGAAGCCCTCTCCTGCAAAGCGCAGTTTGATTACTGGCCTTGCTGGCCGTCGTTTCATTTTCACCAATGGTCGTCGTGACTGGAGTGAAGCCGGCATGGAACACATGGGCGTCCGTGATTGCTTTGAAGATGTTTTTGACTTGAAGCAGATGGATTGGATCGGAAAACCCCACGACAGCGCTTATGAAAAGGCGGAAAAGTGGTTGGCAGAACGTGTGCCCGAGGCCTTCTTTGCAAACGGTACCCCGGCGGATCCGTCCCAAATTGTTTTGCTGGAAGATTCCGTGCGCAATTTGGAACCTGCTCATCGCCGCGGTTGGAAGACCATTCTTGTGAATCCTATTCCCGATGTGCCTAGCTGGGTGGATTTCTATGTGCCAAGCCTTTTGCACCTGACCACCATCTTACCGGAACTTGTTCGCGACTTATAACTCACAACTCGCAGTTCCTATCTCGAACCTCGAACCTCGAACCTCGAACCTTATTATGCTTGAACTTTTCTCTATGGGCTTTATGCAAAACGCTTTGGTGGCCGCCGTGCTGGTGGCCATTGCCTGCGGCGTGATGGGTACCTTTGTGGTGGTGAATCGATTGACTTCGCTGTCGGGCGGTGTGGCCCACGCTTCTTTTGGCGGCGTTGGCTTGGCTGCCTTCCTGGGATTTTCTCCCATGCTTGGGTCCCTCGGCTTTGCGGTGGCATGTGCCATGCTGATGGGTGTGCTGACTTGGCGTGACCGCAAGAATTCTGACACCTTCATCGGTATTATCTGGGCGGGCGGTATGGCCTTGGGCGTGATCCTTACGGACTTGACCCCAGGTTATAGCGGCGAGATGATGAGCTTTTTGTTCGGCAGTTTGCTGACGGTTCCTACGGAGTTGTTGTGGTGGATGGGCGCACTGTTGGTTCTGATTCTTGGAGCTGTCGTTGTGAACTATCGGAAGTTCCTGGCCATTTCTTTTGATCCTGAATTTGCCCGAGTGCAGGGCATGCCGGTACTTGCCTACTATATGTTTTTGATTGCCCTGATTGCCTTGACGGTGGTGATTGCTGTTCAAGCGGTGGGCATGATTCTTGTGATTGCTTTGTTGACCATTCCAGGCTACATTGCAGAAAATTATGCCAAGAACTTGACTCAGATGATTTTTATTTCTGTAGGCGTTTCCTTGGTTCTGGTGCTGGCCGGCCTTTTGCTTGCTTGCCAGTTGAACTTTGTAGTAGGCCCCACCATTATCGCCTGCGGCGTCCTTGTCTATGGTGTAGATTTTGCAGTTAAAAAATTGCGTAAGGCATAAAAGGTTTTTTATGAAAAAGAAACTTATTGCATTTTTGTTCATGGTTAATTGCTCGTTGCTCATTGCATCGGCTTTTGCTGCAGCTCCGGAACCTGCTTCCCGAAACAGCTTTAACAACATGACTGTGACTACGGAGTATTCTGAACTCATGCAGGAAAAGAATGCCCGTAACGATTCCCTGTTGCCGGCCCTCGATGGTGACAAGGCCTTCGAGGAAGTCCTCCGCATGAATCCTAACTTTTGGAGCCTTGGCGGCGTCATGAAGAAGGACGAATCCCTGGTGACCAAGCTGAACGCAAAGATTGTCTTTGTGGACGGTATCCGTGAAGAACCGTTCTGCGACCTGGACAAAAAGGGAAGCTCCGCCGGGGAATGGAACGTTCGCATTGGCGTGGACTTTGTGTCTGCAGCGTCCAATACGGTTCATATTCACGTGCAGCAGTGCCTGGATTACATTCGCGACCAGATGGGCTTTGCCGTGAAGAAGGGCGACAAGGTGGTGTTCATTCCGCCGAAGAAAGTTCTGGACAAAATTGCCGAAAGCGAAATTCCCGATGCTATCGATATCGACTTGCAGCAGACCTTGCTGAAGGCTCACGAAGACGTAAACCTTACCGGCAAGTGCCCCAAGGATATCGAAGCCTACATCATCTTGATGAATGTCTACGAACAGGTGAAGAACCAGAAGATGGACTATGTGGTCATCAATGACCAGCTGAACAAGCAACGCAATGGCGGTGGCCGCGTGCAGTCCTGCGCCTTCAGCCGTGAATGGAATAAGAAGTATCAGGAAAGCGCCAGCTTTGAATGCGACATCGACCACGATGAATGCCTCTACCGTCAGGAAAACGATGGCGATTCCCGCTGGTCCATCAACTATGAGGCGGACCGCTTTGAATACATCAACAAGAAGTTCCTGTTCTTCAATCTGAATCCCAAGAGCATTCACAAGGGCGGTACCATGCTGGATCTCCGTTTGATTCGCTTGTCCTCCTCTCTCTATTTGGAAGCTTATTTGAATATGAAGGGTGAACCGGTCACTTTGGGCCTGGTAATTGTCCCGGGTGAAAAGACCATTGAAGATTATGATGACGGCGAGGAAGAAGAAGGCGTGATGTTCGAGTAGCCTTCTTGACCGCCCAAATCGATTATTATATATTGAGATTGAATAAATTAAGGAGAACTTTATGAAGCGTTTTATCAAGGCCTCTTTGTTGGCAGCCATGGTTGCTGCTCCTGTTATGGCTGATGAAGCTTTTGGCGGCATCGGCGTTACCATTTTCCAGCTTCGCAATGGCGTTAAGGTTGCTGAAGTTATTCCGGGTACTCCCGCTGCAGAATCCAAACTGCAGGCTGGCGACGTGATTATCGCTGTGGATGGTCAGAGCCTTGCCCGTCAGGATATTGAAACCTCCAAGGACATGCTCCGTGGCCAGGTGAACAAACCGCTGGAAATCACTTTTGTGAGCGGTGCTGATACTTTGACTTCCGTTATCCGTCGTGCTCAGCTGACTGTGAAGGATCTGGAAGGCGAACAGGTTCAGGCCTGGTATGGCGATAAGGCTTTGTTCAAGGCCGCTGAACTGGAAACCTACGCAAGCGCTACCGAAGGCGACAAGCAGTTGGTGGCTGTGCTTCAGCGTGGTACACTTTTGAAGAAGGATGCTGATCTTAGTGCCCGCGACTTGAACGGCATCTACGTGGAAAAGGCTGAGGAATTTGCTCCTAAGGCTCCTGTTCAGAATATGAACAAGGTTGGTGCCGCAACTCTTAAGGGTATTACTCGTAAGGCTGTGGGCGTCGATCTGAAGGTCGCTGGCACTGCTATCGTGACCATCATGAGTGCCGAAGGCGAACAGGTTGCAGTCCTCCGCCTCGACAATGCTCAGCCGGGCTACAACACCCTGAAGTGGAATGGCGAAAACGTTCCAGCAGGTCGTTACATGGTTACCGTCGAAATCAACGGCTCCATCAGCGGTAAGAACGCTGTGCTGAAGTAATACGGCCAATTCGGTTGATGAAATTTTGAAATAATTATATATTTGGCAAGCCAAATCGAATTTGGCTAAATGCTCGAGTAGCTCAGTTGGATAGAGCATCTGCCTTCTAAGCAGAGGGTCGTGGG
>JAKSIB010000026.1 GCA_024399065.1 Fibrobacter sp.
AAGTGGTTTTACCGTGGTCAACGTGACCGATGGTGCCGATGTTGCAGTGCGGCTTGCTTCTGTCAAAATGTTCTTTTGCCATGATTCTATCTCCATTTAGTGAGAGCCCAGATCGGGAGTCGGACCCGAGACCTCTTCCTTACCAAGGAAGTGCTCTACCACTGAGCTACCTGGGCATATTCCTCATAACGAGCTCTCATGTCGTCATGAGGTTAGTGGGTAGGAGTGGTTTCGAACCACTGTAGGCGTGAGCCAACGGATTTACAGTCCGTCCCCTTTAACCACTCGGGCACCTACCCATTATGTCAAGCCAAAGATAGGAATCGAACCTACGACCGGCTGATTACAAATCAGCTGCTCTACCAGCTGAGCTACTTTGGCAAGTAACCCTAACATTCGCGAAGAACATTAGAGTGTGCCAAATTTAATAAGAAGTACGATATCTTGTCAACGGATTTCCGCGTATTTTTCAAAAAAAATCAAATTTTTTCAATATTTATGTATACACGATAGGTTAAACAGTGTTGATAGATTGTGAATAGATGTTTTTTCGCCTACAACGGAGCAAAAGTTCATACACAACAACCAGTTACGCACACTTATGTATATTAGGCAAGTATTCAATCCAAGGAGTTACCATGCGCAAGGATCTCGGAAAGAAAGCTCTACTCTACCCCCAGCCCGTTTTGATCATCGGGACCTACAACGAAGACAAGACCCCTAATGCCATGGTGGCCGCCTGGGGATGCGTCAACGATTTCGACAAGGTGACCATCTGCATCGACAAGACCCACAAGACCATGGACAACATCAAGGCAAACAAGTGCCTGACCGTCAGCATGGCCACCGCCGCAAACATCAAGCAGCTGGACTATCTGGGTATCACCTCGGGCCACAAGGTGGCGGACAAATTTGCAAAGTCCGGACTTTCCGCCGTCAAGAGCAAGAAGGTCAAGGCCCCCATCATCAAGGAGCTTCCCCTGACCTTGGAATGCAAGGTCTTGAGCTACGACGAAGAAACCGAACTGCTCTACACCCAGGTGGTGGGCGTCTCCGCCGACGAATCCATCCTGAATGCAAAAGGCAAGGTGGACATCAAGAAACTTTGCCCCCTGTGCTACGATCCCGAAGGTCACGGCTATTACGCCCTAGGCGAAAAAATCGGCAACGCCTTTAAGGACGGAAAGAGCATTAAATAGTTTTGTTTGTCATGATTAGAATACGTTCTGCAAAAGTTGAAGACGCCGCAGCGCTACAAGCAATCTACAAACCCTATGTAGAAGGCACCGCCATTACGTTTGAATACGACGCGCCCTCTGTGGAGGAATTTGCAGAGCGAATCCGCGGGACGCTGGAAAAGCACCCCTACCTGGTTCTGGAACGAACCGAAGACAACGCAGGGAACGCCGGGGCTGTCGCGAGTTCGGAATGCACCGCGGACGAAAACTGCGTAGGTTCGGAGTGCATTGCGGACGAAAATGGCGCAGATGCTGCAGAAATTCTCGGGTACTGTTACGCCGGCGTTTTCAAGGCCAGAGCCGCCTACAGCCGCAGCGTAGAAACTTCCATCTACATCAAGATGGGCGAACACGGGAAAGGCTACGGCCGTGCCCTGTACAGCGAACTGGATCGCGAACTAAAATCTCGCGGGATTCTAAACGCCTACGCCTGCATCGCTTCGCCAAAACCTGGCAGCACCCACCTGGACAACAGCAGCCAGAAATTCCACGAACACATGGGCTACACGCTAGTCGGTACCTTCCACGATTGCGCCTACAAATTCGGGCAATGGTACAACATGATCTGGATGGAAAAAATGCTGGGGGAACACCGCTAATTTCTAGAAGCATTCTTCCATAACTTCTGGCAGTTCGCTAAAGTTACGGAGAACGGCGGCAGGTTTGTTGGCTGTGCCGAAACCGTAAGCCGCGTGGATAAAGGGAATGCCCGCAAAATTTGCAGCAGTTTCATCGCCGAGAGTGTCGCCTACATAAACTGCATTTGGCACGAAGTTCGCGTCGGCGACAGTTGCATCGCAATAATCGGTAGCGGCTCCGTTACAATCGGCACCGGCGCACAAGCCGTTTCGTTCACAGATGGCCTTGATGTTTTCGCCCTTGCTTTTGCCAGTGCGTCCGGACATTTCAAAATCCTTGAAGTACTTCTGCAAATCGCAGGATTCCAGGAACGCCTCGATGTACCCGCAAGGACAATTGCTGACAATGAACAATTCGTATTTTGCGAAAAGCAGTTCAAGTGTTGCGCGGTCCAAAAACAGCGGCGCACCGTGTTCTTTCAGGTAGTCGCAATGGGCCACGGCACACTGATTCATAATGTCTTCGCGGCGTGACTTTTCCATGTCCGGGAAATAAATTGCGCTGATTTCCTGAAGGTTCTTCCCCATCACATTTCGCAGGTCATCTTCAGAAATCACCTTGCCCGTATTGTTCTTCTGGAACACCTGATTCCATATCAGCGTCAAGGGAGCAACAGTATCCCAGAGGGTTCCATCAAGATCAAAAATTACAGCTTTAGGCATGGACACAAATTTAATTATTGCTGCTGCCCCATGGCGTTAAAGTCTTTTTCGTTCTTGAAATATTTTGGGGTTTCGCCGGGGCGCTTGGCACTGCGTTTGCCGACGTAATCACCAGCACGATTGTCGCTACGATTTCCGTCGCGATTATTGGAAAGCGCAGGCTTAATAGCCGACGAGCCGTCCTCCGGCGACACCACGTCTCCGCCAGATGCGCCAGGCTTCGCGTTCGCCACGGGAATGGAATCCGTGGAAACTACAAAGTTATCATAGCGCACGAACACGTCGTTAGCGGGAGCCCAGCTATCGTCGCTTCCGCCATGGAATGTAGAGAGGTAGAACATGTCAATTTTCTGGTCCTGGAAATCACGCAACCGCAAAGTATCCAAGTCCAGGGAAAGTTCACCGTCGAACCAACTTTGCACAACGCCATTCTTGTCGCCCGAACCTTCCGTAGTTACAGAATTCATGACCACGCGGGTCACCACATGATGCCACTGCCCCGGCACAAAATGTTTTTGCTCCGCAGTCTCGCCCAGGTTCCATTTGGCGTCATCACCGTAAGTACTGCCCTGGTCCACAAAGTAGAGGTATTGCACCACGGCACCATCCGTACGCCACATGATGCGAGCGCTCCAGCCGTCGCCTACAGAGGGGCGATTTCCGCCAGTGTAGCATTTGCCGCCGCAAAGCCCAGGCAACTTGCCGCCTTTCACAAATTCAAAACCAGGCTCGAACTGAATATCGTACGCCACCCACATTTCTTCTGCAGAAACATCGAGCGGCTGCTTCACCTGCCCGGCGCAGGCGGGGCGCTCACCCTCGTCATTGGGCCCTACGCAACCCTTGGGGTACTTCAGCTGCAGAACCATTCCGTGCTCTTCATCGTCCTGCACAATCTTTGCATTCTGACCACCGTTCTGTTCCATGGCATACCAGCTGGAAACTCCCGCCTTTTTAGGGAAGTCCTCCTGGGCCATCTTATCGGTGTACTGGCCCGCAGCACGATTTTCAAAATCCGCAGAAAACACCACATCGGCAAAAGACACCGAAGTGCAAGCCAAAGCCATTGCGAAAATTCCACGAGCTAAGTTCATAACGGGCCTCAAAAAGAAATGCAGACTCTATTGAAAATACATTCTTTTAGGGAGATATGAATACATATTGCGCCCTTATGAATAGACAAAAAGCCTCCCTCAAGGGGAGGCTTCTTTAACGAACAATCGTAAGCTTAGCGAAGACCTTTCTTCTTGTAGTAGTACAGTTTCAGCTGGCCTATGGTCTGATCTTCTGTGGATTCCACCTTGATGTCGGTTGCAAAGAACGGATAGATTTCATTGTCGCTATCCTTTGCGATGTACCAAGTTCCATCGGTTGCACCGAATATAGAGCTGCTGATTTCCGTATCTTCGTTGATTTCGAACATGCTCTTGCATACGGGAGTTTCTTCCGGCAGGGTGCCGGTCTTCAGGCCGGTGCTTAAGTCGGCTTCGTAGACAGAAAGAAGCATGCTCCTTTCAAACATGACGGTATCGACATCAACGCGAAGCTCCAGGTGCTTGGGAATTTCGCCACCAGTCTTGAGGCTAATGGACTGCTGCGTATCGGAGTTGATATCATTGGTCAGGATTGCAGAATCCAGCACCATTTCAATGCAGCGTGAAGAGGAAGACGCAACGACGGAAGAGGACGACTTGGCAGAAGAGGAAGATCCCGGTTCAGTTGATTCGTCAGCATCATCTTTTTGGTCATCGTCCTTTTGGATATCTTCGGAAATTTCATCGTCACTGGTACCAGAAGAACTATCGTCACCACAGGCGATAAGACCGAAGCCTGCCGCAAAAATGGCGGACCCTAGGAGAATTTTTTTGAAGTTCATATAGTATTCCTTTTTATGTACACAATTGTTTACACAACTGCACTCCCTAGAAATATTCTAAAAAATGTCGAATTGACCACGGCCATATTTGAAATAAGTAAAAAAACGCATTGTACTAGTTTCTTTTAAGCAATCCCACCTTATGGATATTTTATCCATAAAACGTATTTTGCCTCCTATATAAATTATTCCAACTGGAAATAGTTTTAGCCATGGTGTTATGGAAATTATTCCATATTGAGGATGGTTATATGAAAAAGTCTCTTTCCAGTTTTGCTTCTGGCCTTGCTCTGGCTGCAGCTTGTTCTGTACCGGTCTTTGCAGGTCCCGGCCTTGCCGATGGTGCCGCAAAGTTCGTAGGCAACATTACTCAGTCTAACACAGCCCCTGGCCCCAACGATGAATATACCAAGCTGTGGAACCAAGCCACGGCCGAAAACGGCTGTAAGTGGGGTTCCATCGAAGGTACCCGCGGCAGGTTCAACTGGGCAGGCTGCGACGCCGCCTACAACTGGGCCAAGAACAATGGCGGCCACTTCAAGTTCCACGCCCTCCTTTGGGGCGGTCAGTACCCCGGCTGGCTCGAAAGCCTGAGTGTCGATGAAACCAAGAAGGCTATTACCACCTGGTTCGACGCTGTCAAGGAACACTATCCTGATATCGAAATGATCGACGTGGCTAACGAAGCAATTCGTACCGGCAATGGGCAGTATCATTCCGGTTACACCAGAACCAAGATTATCCCTGCACTGGGGGGCGATAACAACGGCGATTACCAGTTCTTGACTACCGCATTCAAGATGGCACGTGAACGCTGGCCCAAGGCAATCCTTATTTATAACGACTATAACACCATCCAGTGGCATGTGGACCAGGGTATCAACCTGATCAACACTATCCGCAAGAATGGCGCTCCGGTCGACGCCTACGGCCTCCAGGCACACGACCTGATGAGCACCGGCGGTGGCTACAACGGCACCGGTGGCGGCGGCAACTGCCTGAACTACAATACCTTCGTTTCTACCATGCAGAAGATCCACAAGGAAACCAACAACTTCCCGGTGATCATCTCCGAATACGACGTCCCGTCTACCGACGATGGCATTCAGAAACAGTGCGTCAGCGAACAGGTCAAGTACTGGATGGAAGACCCCTATGTGGCCGGCATTACCTTCTGGGGTTACATCTATGGCCGTACCTGGCTGGACTGTAACGGTACCGCCAGCGGCTGCTCCGGCTTGATCAGGAACGGTCAGGACCGCCCGGCAATGACCTGGCTCAAGGAATATCTGGCAAATAACAAGGGCGTGAACACCACCGGTCTTCCTACCGGCGAAACCAGGGAACCGGAACCGCAGACTCCGTTCAAGGGCACAATCGCCATTCCGGGCAAGATCGAAGCTGAAAACTTCGACGTTCCGGGTATCGGCTCTGGAAACGATTCTTACAGCGTTGGAAGTTCCGGCCACGGCAACTCCGACTACCGTAAGGACGAAGCCCCTAACCTCTACAAGGGTGCCACTGGTGTTGTCATCGGCTACAATAGCGAAGGCAACTGGTACGAATACACTGTAGACGTGAAGGCAACCGGCACCTACACCATGTATGCCGCAGTCGCTTCTGCAAATAACACCTCCGGCTTCAAGCTCTCCATTGACGGCGAAGACATTACCAAGTCTATCTCTGTTCCCCAGGCAGCTTCTGGCGAGGAAAACTATAGCGACTACAACAAGGTCAGCGCCGATGTGAACCTTACCCAAGGCAAGCACATTCTTCGCCTCACCGTAACAGGATCCTGGTTCGACATTGACTACATGACCTTCGTTGCCAAGGGCGAAACAGATCCGGAACCCATCGCAAAGTCTTCCAGCTCCGCCGAACAGCCGGCAAGCAGCGATGACAAGGCATCTATCGGCCCGAGCCTCGAATTCGAATACGCAACCCGTCAGGACTTCGACATCTTCGACATGCAGGGCGCTTTCATGGGCCGCATCGGAGCATACAGCTTCGGCCAGGCAATCTCCTTCATCAAGGATAGCGACGTCAAGTTTGCAAAGGGCGTTTACTATCTCCGTTGCAAGAGCACCAAGCAGATGATGACTTTCAGCCTCACCGAATAATACGAAATTAAAACACACCCAAAACTAGGCTCCCGGACTTTTCTCCGGGGGCTTTTTTTGTCAGCTAATCATTTCCTTGAATAAACTTTGTTCTAGAACGAACTAATTTTTATTCATGCCTAAACGTACTGGTGTAGCGGACTTGCCTTTGCATACGGGGACTGTTCCCCGTTGGCTTGCGGACCGTATGCGTGACTTGGGCAGGCTCATTGCCGAATCCATCGTGGAGAATTACGGCAAGAGGGAATTCCTGGTGCGTTTAAGCGACCCGCTGTGGTTTCAGTCCTTCGGGGCGGTCATGGGCATGGACTGGCATTCCTCGGGAATTACCACCAGCGTGATGTACGCCCTGAAGCGTGGGCTGAACCCGATTGCAAGGGACCTTGGGATTTATGTGTGCGGCGGACGCGGAAAATTCTCACGGGAGACGCCAAACGAATTGCTGCAGATTGCGGACAAGACCGGCGTGGACGGGTATTACCTGAAGCGCACCAGTTGCCTTTGCGCCAAGGTGGACAACACTGCCGTTCAGGACGGTTTCCAGCTTTACCAGCATAATTTTATCGTGACGGATGAGGGCGACTGGGCGGTGGTTCAGCAGGGCATGAACACGGATGCCAGGGCAGCACGACGTTACCACTGGTGTTCCTCCAGCTTGCGGTCTTTTGTGGAAGAGCCCCACGCCGGCGTGGTGGGCGAAAACCGCGGGCAGATTCTGAACTTGACTCATCAGGATGCAGGCGTGACACGCAGTTCCATTCTGGAGTTGACTCACGAAAATCCCGACAGGATGATGCGTGAGATACAGCAGATTGTGGCTCCCAATTCTTCTGTCATTGTTTCGCCCCAAATGGATCTGTTCGCACCGCCGGAGAGTGCACAGCCCCTTATTATAAATCCATCGCGCGACCCTATCGTCGCAAATTCATCCCGCGACTGCATTATGCCCAGCCGTCACGAAGTCCGTGCCGAAGACGTCGACTTGAAGCGCCTCGGTGGAGTTCTTGCCACCGCCTACGAATCGGACCCCAAGGATTTCGAAAGCCTTTTGCTTACGCCGGGACTTGGCCCCCGCACGTTGCAGTCATTGACACTTGTAAGCGAAGTGATTAACGGAATGCCGTCCCGTTTTAGGGACCCCGCCCGCTATTCCTTCGCCCACGGCGGAAAGGACGGCCACCCCTTCCCTGTTCCCACCCGCGTTTACGACGAATCCATCCGCGTTTTAAAAGGCGCCATCGAGCACGCCAAAATCGGCGACCGCGAAAAGATGGATTGCCTCAACCGCCTTCACGCAACGCAACTTGCCATTGAAAAAGACTGCGAACCTCTCGCCGACTTCGACAAAACTATAGAACACGAAAAATCCCACTCGCAAGAGTGGGGCGGAAGAACGGTTTAATGGAGATCCCGGGTCTAGCCCGGGATGACATTAAAAAGCTATTCGTCCTTCACGCAGCGGACAGAAAGCCCGAAATCTTTTGCATAAGGATAGACGGAAACGTCCTTGCGGCCAGCCATCATGTGAATGCCGATGGATTTTTTGCTGGGCGCGGCTGTTGCACTCCACAAATAAGCATACAGCGTCTGGCGATCGAAGCGGCCACGGTAATCACGGAAACCCGACGGTATTCCATTAAAACCATATTCATCGGTGCCGTTGCCGTAATGGTTCCACCCTTCAGCAGATTTCAATTTGACGGCGGCAGAATCGCGGCCACCCACCTCAACAAAAAGCTGATCGAACTCCTCAGCAGTAGGCAAGTGCCAGCCGGCGGGGCAAACATCCTTCGCCACATCCCAAGTATAAAAACGACCGTACTTGCGACAGTCGTAATTGAAACGTGTATAGCAAAAACTTTCTTCCGCGGCAAAACTCAGGTTTTCTGCCATCCAAACCTGGGAGCCAATTTTTACCGTCTTGTATTCCTGATTATCGCGAGGATCCTTGAGAATCTCAGAAGCAAGGGACTCCCCCACATAGAATAGGAATACAGCTATTTGAAAAAATTTTCTCATTACCCTAAAATTATAGAATAAAAGAACTGTCTCGGAGATAATTCTCAATTTTAGGGCTATTTTACGGGAAAAACTGCTTTTTTAGATACCCGATTCCCGTAATTTATTAGGTTGTTTGTAATAGGTTTGTGGTTAGGGCTAATTTTTTCATGGCAACACGCCCCAAAAGGGAGCCAAAACAACGAAAATGCCAGTAAAAAACGGCCGATCAGAGCTGTTTTCCATTTCCAACACGACTTTCACGATAATTTGTTTGTAAAATTACGGGAAAAACGACACAAGTTGCAGCTCTTTTCCCGTAATTTGGCCACTTTTTTTAAAAAGATCCCCCGGGGACACGATAAATTCAAACAGCTGCAACAGTTTATTTTGTTTTAAACTTTTTCGCCGATTTTCACTTTGTTTCAAAGCTATTTTTATGCCCATGAGAAACATATTCCAGGAAATCGGAAAGACCCCGGCCGAAATCGAGGCAAAACTGAACAAGGCCTACGCCCACTTCTTTGAAGGCGACGTAGAAAACGAACGCATCTGCTTTGACAAGGGCGAGGACGAAGCCTACATCGTAGATATTGGCCACAGCGACATTCGTTCCGAGGGCATGAGCTACGGCATGACCATTGCCGCCCTGCTGAAAAAGCGTGACCTTTTCGACAAGCTCTGGAATTTTGCCCAACGCCACATGAAGAACACCTCGGGCCCCCTTGCAGGTTATTACTCCTGGCAGGTTTCCATGAAGGACTTTACCATGATGGACCCGGGCCCGGCTCCCGACGGCGAGGAATATTTTGCAGCCGCCCTGCTTTATGCCGCCAAGGTTTTCAACTGCGAAAAGTACAAGCAGGAGGCCATCCAGCTGATTAACGACATGGCCCACAAGCCTTGCGAAGGCGATGTGCACACCATGATGGATGTGGACGTTGGCCTGGTGCGATTCTCCCCCATGGACGGCAACGACTTTACCGACCCCAGCTACAACACCATCGCGTTCTATCGCATGTACGGCGAAGCCACCGGCGACGAGATCTGGAAGCGCATTGCGGAGAACAGCTTCAACTACTTGCAAAAGGCGGTACACCCTGTGACAGGTATTGCCGCCGACTACAGCGAATACGATGGAACGCCCAAGGCAACCCCCTGGTACCCCACCAGCGACTGCTTCTGCGGTGACGCCTGGCGCGTGGCCTGGAATCTGGGGCTTGACGCAGCAAACATCGGCGACGCACTGGAACGCGCCAGCAAGAACGGCGGCAATAATAGCGACAAGGCCGACGAAAACGGCGACAAGAATGACGATAAGAATGCCGATAAGAATCTCGCGGCCCTCGCCCACGTTCGCGACTGGGAAATTGCCTCCATCAGAAAGCTTTTGAATTTCTTGAACGAGCGCCGCCCCTACCTTGCCGACATGCGTATCGACGGAAGCGCCTTCCCCAACGAGCCGCGCCCTGCAACCGGCGGCCTCATTGCCATGAACGGCGCAGCAACTGTGGCATTGCCTGCTGGCGACCCGCTGATCAAGCCCTTCGCCGAAGACCTGTGGAACATGGAAATGCCAAGCGGCACATGGCGCTATTACGACGGCACCCTCTATATGCTGGGACTGCTCGCCTGCTCCGGCAAGTTCAACGTCTAGGCATCACACAGACGCACAAATTTCTTCATTAACCATAAGTGTCGCGGCTTCTTGCCGCGGCATTTTTCATTTACACTGGATTTTTCTCGACCACGCGACCAAGGGGTGCTTGCATAAAGCGCCTCTGTTCCGCGTAAATCGTGGGTGCCAGAATATGGTAAAGAGCTTCCTTCACCATGGTCCCCACGTTGAAAGCAAAGGAATCGAAAACGTATCGGTAACTGTCGATGGTGTCGTCGAAACCCACCACATAGGGTACCGGCTTTCCCTTGGATTTAAAGCAATCAATCACAGTTGTAGCCACCCAGTCGTTGGCGCACACGAACTGGTTCAAGGTGGCTCCTTCCAGCAAACGCTCCACCATCTGGGTAATAAATTCCTGGCTATCCTGCCCCACCTTTTCCGTGTGATTCTTCAAGTCAAAAGGTGACGCAAAACGGTCATCTACAAGAGGCTCTACCTTTACGCCGGCCTCTAGCAGGCCCTGCAAACGGGCCTTGGACCAAAAGCTCCAATGGTAGGGAGAAATGTAATGGACCGAATCCACGCCTTTCTTTTTAAGATGCTGGCCAACAATGAACCCAGCCTCCTTACCGAAGGCCACATTGTAAAAAGCCCACTTTTTCTTGTTGCGCACACTGAGAGGCACCACGTCGGGGGCGTACTCCCACCACACCGAAATGGGGCTCTGGAAATGGGCAAAGTGAACGAATAGTTTTTGAGGATCATCCACCAGCCATGTAGAAAGGAATGCGCCCAAGCAGTGGTTATCATTCTTTACCACATAGGCAGAGCCGTCGGGATTAAAAATCTGGTTGCTCTTTTCGTGGTAGCCCAAAAAATGCACTACCAGGTTTTGCTCTGCGGCAATGCGGGCTACCGTCCTGAAAACGTCGGATTCGCGTTCCGATTCAATGCGCATTCTGCCACGTTCGTCTGAACGGTGCAAGAACAAAATGTAGTTGGAAGAATCGATGGAACGTTCTTCGCTAAAGAAAACCTTGCGGCCATTGCGAACAAGAATTCCCTGCTCCACTTTCTGGTTCAAGAACTTCTTTACCAGGTAAGGCGAAACGCGATAACGGATGGCCAAGTCGCCAGAGGAAGGCAACTGCTCAAAGGCATTGAGGTAACCGCTTTCCAGATCCTTCTGGAACTGCTTTTCGATTCCGGTGTAAACATCTTCAACAGGGCCCACGGAAACCTTGGGCGCACTGCCCCAGAAACAGCCCTTGCCCTGAATCAGCATGATGGTGCCTTCGGAAGCAAGCTCCTTGTAAACCTTGTGGATGGTCGTTACCGAAAGCTTTAGCTGCTGAGCCATCTTGCGGACCGAGGGCATTTTGTCGCCGTCCTTGAAACCTGCGGCCTTGATAGATTTCTTTACTTCGTTGATCAGCACTTACCTTACCTCGTTACGCCCGAAATCTAGTTTATTTAAGCTACGGAAATATACCACCGTTTATTCTTATTTCTTTTTTGAAGAGACTAGCCGACTTGACACAGTCTGCCTTTGTAGTTACATTTTGTGCAGTAAAAAGCATCGTGGCGGCCTAGCTGGCCAAAGGATAATCCATGGAAACTTGTAGCTACGAATACACTGCACGAATCGAAGTGCGTTACGCCGAAACCGACCAGATGGGCATTGTCCATCATTCTGTTTATGCCGTATGGTTTGAACAGGCCCGCACCGAGTTTTTCCGCACTGCTGGAGCAAGCTACGCCGACATGGAAGCCGAGGGTTTCGCCTGCCCCGTCTTGGAACTGGGCGTGCAATACAAGGCCCCCACCCACTACGGTGAATTCGTGGATATCAAGACCACCCTGGTCAAGGAAGACAAGCTCCGTTACCGCTTCAAGTACGAGCTTTCTGTAGATGGCAAACTTTGCACCGTGGGCACCACCTTGCACTGCTTTACCAAGGCCGGGCGCCCCACCAGGGAACTGCCTGCAAAGATTGCCGTGTTCTTCCCCACCGATGCAAAGTAGTTCACCAAATACTCACTAAAATTTGAACTGCCCAAACGCCACAGTTCTAAAAAAACAGTGAATCCAAATTGTCGCAACCTCTCGTAATTCGTAACTCATAATTCGTAATTGTCATGGATCAGCCCTTAGCAGAACGTTTACGCCCCCAGAACCTGGATGAGTTTCTTGGACAGAACAAGATTCTCGGTGCCCAGAGTCTGCTGCGCAAAAGCCTCGAGAACGACACCGTGCCCAGCATGATTTTCTGGGGCCCTCCGGGCTGCGGCAAGACTAGTCTCGCCCACGTCATTAAGCAAAAGACCCGCAAGGCATTTGTGGCGTTGTCCGCGGTTTCCAGCGGCGTCAAGGAAGTGAAGGAAGTTCTGGCAGACGCCCGCAAGATGAAGGCCATGTTCCAGGACACGATTCTCTTCATCGACGAAATTCACCGCTTTAACAAGGGCCAGCAGGACGCATTGCTGGGCGCCGTGGAAGACGGCACCGTAACGCTTATCGGCGCCACTACGGAAAACCCCGGGTTTGAAGTAAACGGGGCTTTGCTTAGCCGCTGCCAGCTGATTCTGTTTGCGCCACTTTCCAAGGAAGACTTGCGCACTCTGATTTTTAGCGCCTTGAAGGAACATCCCCGCGGCCTCCAGCTGAAAGATGTTGAAGTGGAAGACGCTGTTGTCGACAAGCTGATCGCACAGTCCGAAGGAGACGCACGATTCCTGCTGAATCAGCTGGAATGGATCGGCGGAAACCTGGGCGGAAGAAAGGTCATTGACGAAAAGCTTCTGGAAGAATTCCAGTACAAGAAGCCCCTGCGTTACGACAAGAGCGGCGAAGAACATTACAACCTGATTTCTGCACTACACAAGTCCATCCGCGGTTCCGACCCGGACGCCGCCGTGTACTGGCTGCACCGTATGCTTCAAGGCGGCGAGGACCCGCGTTACCTATTGCGTCGAATGATTCGTATGAGCATGGAAGACGTTGGCCTTGCAGATCCTAACGCCCTGCTGCTAGCAACAAGCGCCCGAGAGGCATACGACTTCCTGGGAAATCCCGAAGGCCTTATCGCCTTGGACCAGCTTGCAGTCTACCTGGCTCTGGCTCCCAAGAGCAACAGCCTTGAAGTTGCAGGCATGACCGCAGACGAAGTCATCCGCCAGACAGGCACGCTCCCCGTGCCCCGCGCCTTCCGCAACTCCGTCACCCGCGTAGGTAAGCAGCTTGGCTACGGCAACGGCTATCAGTACGATCACGACTCCCCCGGTGGCTACTCCGCCCAGGAACATCTGCCCAAGCAGCTGGAAGGCATGCGCTTTTACCAGCCCAAGCAAATCGGCAAGGAAAAACTTTTCGCTGAACGCCTGGAACAGCTCAAGGCCATCCGCGACGAAAAGCTTGGCAAGAAAGAAGAATCCTAATCCGCCGCCGGCTGGTCCCAAGGGAAGGGAACAAGAGCGTTTTCAGACGGACCTACCGGAATCGTCATATTCGCCGGAAGTTTACCGATATCATCAGGCATCGCGGCCATAATAATGGTTACTGGTAGCACGACAACTCCGGCTGCCATAAAGAGGAACACCCCGAACGGAGAGCTGACCATTCCGGACATGTCCTTCAACAATTTAAAGCCTCCGTTTATGGTCCTCAGCGAATGGTTATCACTGTGCCCGCGTTTACTATTCTCTCTAGCCACAAGCAGGTGACCATATACAACGTCACCTTTGCGGGCTTCCAGAACCATCTCGTCGCCGGAGGAACTTTTAATCAAGCAACTCTGCGTGGACTCGCAAACGCGCTCGCCATTGCGGTAAAATTCGTAATCCTGACTATCGGAAACCGTTACCCACGAGGTACTAGAGCATCCAACCAGAAGAATCGTCAGCAGTATTGCAATCATCTTCTTCTTCATCACCACCATACCTGAGCACTAACGTTCCACCCGTGGGCACGGCAAAGTTTACCGTCACGAGCATTTTCAAAATCAATGTAGTTGTACAAATAGCGCACATCCAGGGCATAAATAACCCTAGCCGCAGCGGGCTTGTAGAAAGCCCCCATTCTCAATAAGAACGCCAATCCCCCATCTGAGATTTCGTACTTATCAGAATTGTAATATACCATGGAAAAACCGATTCCAGGTCCCACATAGGGGAACAGGGAGT
Source organism: Fibrobacter sp. (assembly GCA_024399065.1). Classification (NCBI taxonomy): domain Bacteria; kingdom Pseudomonadati; phylum Fibrobacterota; class Fibrobacteria; order Fibrobacterales; family Fibrobacteraceae; genus Fibrobacter; species Fibrobacter sp. Next base: position 14,336 of record JAKSIB010000026.1, read on the forward strand.
GGCCTCCAAGCACGTAAGCGCCAGACAGGAAAGTGCCAATGTTCCCAAAGTCCCGGGAGTCCAAGCCTACATCAAACGCCCAGGCAAAATCCCAGGAGATAAGGAAATCCTTGTACAAGTAGTTCGCCGATAAATCTACGGTCGGAGAAATGTCAACTTCCGGGGACAATAGTCCCGTGGCTCCAAGGCCAAGACCCCACCGAAGCCCGTTCCACTGGCCAAATTTCAGGGACACAACATCCACAATAGGATTCAAGTCATCAGGCGTATAGGCCATGTGCTTGTATGTCCAAACCGTTGCCTTGTCGCTAGAATTCAGCAGCGAGTACACCACCAGAATCCCATCATCCTGACGTAGCATTTTTATTTGCAATAGAAAATCGCTGGCGTAGGCAGACTCCGCCACAGACACGTCACCGTTTGTTCTGAGTACGCTTTCGGTCCGGCGCACCACCTTTTCTGCGTAATCCTTATGGACACCATCCAGTTCCACCGCGGTGTCAACGAACACTTTGGGCCTAGCCCAAAGAGCAGTGCAAAGTACCAGCAGAATAAATAAAACGCGATACAAGGCGGTCCTCCTAAACCCTAGTCTTTCAAGCAACGAAGGCTAGCTCCACCGGATTTGGCTTCAAACATCGAAGTAACTGAGTCTACGTCTGTAAAAACTTGTGTATAAGAAGCATTAATCCCATACTCCGCTACAGACCACATAGAAACAACCTCTTCCAAGAGCATGTATGAACCATTTATGTAGCGATATCCAGAAGGAATCGCGTTAAACCCAATTGCATCCATTCCATTTGCATTCTCAGTCCACCCACTAGTTGACTTGAGCTTGGATCCTGCGACTTTTACACCGCCCACCTTCTTGAACAGGGCACCAAACTCAGACTGCGTAGGTACATGCCAGCCTTCAGGGCATATTCCTCGATGAGGTTTATTGGGTTTACATTTCTTGCCCAAACCACAAGCTACAACACCATTGGCTTCCGATACAAGGCCAGCACTATCCATGGCAGCAGACCAAGTGTATAAGCGACCATGAGCGTCACAATTGCTTTTCATCCCTTCGTAACACCAGCTAGTAGAATCAGAAATAAATGCAGGTGTAGAATAACTTATACCCGTGTAAGCATAGTTCAGGTTTTCGGCCATCCAAGTTTGATTGCCAATCGTAACAGTCTTATAAGTCTGTCCGTCTCGGCTATCCGTCATGGTGCCCAAGGTGAACTCAATCTCACCATCCGACACTTCCGAAGGTGAATCATCGGAGCAGGCCACAAAAACAAAACTCAAAGCCGTAATCAAAAGTAAAACGTATTTCATAATATATCAAACCATTTTTTATAATAACATAGAAAAACTAAAAAATGGACTTGTTGATTTTTTAATAGAGGGTTTTCCGCCCAGGAGCATTTGCCCAAGCAGCTGGAGGGCATGCGCTTCTACCAGCCCAAGCAGATCAGCAAGAAAAAACTTTTCGCTGAACGCCTGGAACAGCTCAAAGCAATCCGCAACGAAAAGCTGGGCCGAAAAGCAGAAACTGCAGAAGAAAAGAAAGACTCATCGCTTTAAAATTCAGCAACTACGCCAAGTCCTCCTGGAAATACGATCCTGTCGCGGTCAAGAGACCCCTTGTTTATGTCGAAATTCGTATAGTAACTGCCGTTCCCGGCGAAAAATTGAAATCCCAGTTCAAAGTACGCACCAAAGTGCTTGGCAAACATGTGCTGATATCCAAATCCAAAAACAAGACGCCAATAATTGATCTCTTTGGATGATTCTTCCAAATACGAATCCTTGCTATTCACATTGTGGATGATAAAACCTTCAAACTCGCCATGAATCCACTCGGATGAATGAAAAGCATACGGACCAGTAAGCCCCATAAAACGATAGGCAATACCGATCCCTCCCATAAAGTCATAATCAGAGTCATACCCCATTAAATGAACGTTGCTAGAAAGATGTTCATCCTTCATTGTATACTCAACGCTTGTCATTCCATGGTATGGACCAAAACCCAAGCTTACGCCGAATTGTGCATAACACATCCCAGCAAGCATGCACAGTAGTGCTTGAAACTTTTTCATGTTTCCCTCCTTTTTCACCAACGCTTCACTGGAGGGACAATGTCACATAAGGCAGGTGAACCCCCAGGTTTAAAAAAAATAGCTGATGCTACGCAAATTCCAAGACGAACTAAATAATTTGATTGTTGTTGCGTGTTCGTTAAAGAAATGGAACTATCGAGAACAAAATCCTTTATAGCGACATTGAAACTAAAATCCACAACAATAGAATCCTGTTTATCAACATATTTTTTTAACGAATCTATTACTAATTGTGCTTGGCAATATCCCTGCAACAGAAGCAACAAAGAAAAAAACAGTATCATTCGAAAACTTATCATAGATAAACGGCTTCCATCAAAAATTAGCGATAAGAAAGTGGGTACTTTGAAAGAATTGCATCACGAATATTTTGGGGCAAATTTTTGCTTGTTTTCGCTCTGAATTCTAAATCCTTATGCCTTACATAATGCATTCCGACAACACCATAATCAGTAGCCCTTCTAAAATTAGGGTCCTTCTCGTTTCCCGTAAGCTGCGTATTCGCCTGAGGATTAAAACCCGTCAAATCTTCGTTCGGATTAGGAACACTTCCTGTTGGAATTGAGAACTCCATAAAAGGCGTTATCTTACATCTAACCGTAATATCTTCCGTATCACAGCATGTATCTAAATCCGTATCATGAGTGGTTTTTGCACATGAGAAATTTCCGTATCCATCAAAACCACAACCACTAAAACAGTAGGATCTTATTCCATTTCGATCAGGATCAAACGCAGCCCAGCGCCACACCTTTCCTTCAATTGGGCCTCTCCAAACAAGCTGACGCTTTTTGAAATACGTCTCGGAGCCTGCGGTTGAAATGACTTTGTAATCTGATATGAAAGATTCCGCAATCATTCGATACGGATAAATCTCCACCGTTATCTTTGAATCATATGTAGCGGTTTCAACAACTTCCTTTTTTAAGGCTTTGAGCTGCTTAAGATAGGGATCTTCTTCTGCGGAATCATCACAACCATCACAGGACAAACCTATATAGTCACATTTTTCAAACAATATTCTATCTGACAAAAGCGTATCGCCATTTACAAGCACAATAAATCCATAGTCCTCATTCATGGCAAGCCAAGATGTGGGACACACATAATCAAGAGGACGTTCAATAGAATGACTATAATCGGCATCCTCTGCAATACGTTTTGCGTACGAAGCTTCTAACTTTAAGAATTCATCAAGAGAATCTAGTACCAACCCTTTTTTATCAACATCTTTTTTTAAGGTTGCTTCTTGAAAAAATCGAATTCTATTCCCTTTTTCGTCAAATTCAAAATATGGAAGTATTGAATCCCCCAAGTTTTCCTTATAGAAATGTTCAGAAAAGGAATTGTTTAGTGAGCCATCTCGAGCTTCATCACCTCCAAGATTTGAATTGTCACAAGCCCACAGTAAAATCGCAATAAGACAAGGTAATTTCTTCATCGTATCCTCCCTTATACTGAAAAATAATAAATCTAACACAAAATGAGGTAGAGGAACTCTCATTGTATAAAAAGTAACGGGAATAAAATTTCTAGGTCCTTCATCCCTACGGATTCAGAACAACACACCGACTAGAACTGTTCCAGGATCTTTATTCGTTCTGGTGTATCCGGGTGGGTACAGAAGATCAGGTTCACCTTGGACACCAAGCCCTTCAGGAGGCCGTTATCGTCTTCCTCGTCGGGGTGGATGATGTACAGCTGGGCCACGTCATTACGCTTGACGCTTGAAAGGCCCGGATCCTCGGAAACTTTGCGCAGGGCGCTTGCCAATGCCAGCGGGTCACCACAAAGTTCAGCGGCACCGGCATCGGCCACGTATTCGCGCTTACGGGAAATTGCCAAACGGTTGACGTAGCTAAAGAAGTAGGCCACCGTAGAAATCACAAGACCAACCAAAGCCACAACCATAACGATAAGGATGGCGCCACCTTCGTTCTTGCCACGACTGCGGCGAGGACGACTGCGGAGCATGCCCTTGATTAGCTGCCAGAATATGGACTGTACCAGGGAAATAAGGCCCACGAACACGATGCACACCACCATGAGGCGGGTATCGCGATTCTTGATGTGGGTCAGTTCATGGCCCACCACGGCGGCCAACTCATCGTCATTTAATTTGTCTATAATACCCGTAGTCAACGTGATAGTAAACGACTTGACGTTGATGCCGCTGGCGAAAGCGTTCATGCCCGGATCGTCAACGATGTTGATCTGGGGCATTTCGATGCCGCCGGCAATGCAGAGGTTTTCCACGATGTTGTAGACGCGGACATTCTCTTTACGTTCCAGGGGCTTTGCGTGAGTCACATGGCGCAAAAGGGAAACGTTGCAGGAGTACGCGAAGAAGAACCAGATACCCACAATGGCAATGGTCGCAGGCAGAGCCTTCAAGAAACAGTACCACACAATGGGCCAATGGGCGCCGTAGCCTTTGCCGGTCAGCATCGCCGTATCACGGCAAACTGCCTCGAACGAGGTTCCCACCGTCGCAAGGAAGGAGTCGCCGAAAAATTCGCAGAACACTCCGAAGTAGTCCAGCACAAAAATGAACAACCAGACCATGGCGAGAATGATGATCGGGTACATACACAACAGGATTACAGTGTTCCTGTTGTTACGCCAGATCTGGGTCTGCATTCCAACGTATTTCATGATACAGTTGTTAGTGGCTAGTGGTTAGTAGACAGGGATTCGGGAACGTTCTGCCCCCGATACCCCTAATCACAGCTTACTTTTTAGAACTTGACTTCGGGAGCCTTGTTCAAGGATTCACGGCTTTCAGTAGCTTCGTACATGGCAGCGCGCTTGAAGTTGAACATGCCAGCAATGATGTTGTTGGGGAAAATTTCGCAAGCGTTGTTGAATTCCTTGGTAGCGGAGTTGAAGAAGCGGCGAGCTGCAGCCAGCTTGTTTTCGATGTCAGAAAGTTCAGTCTGAAGCTGGAGGAAGTTGGTATTGGCCTTCAGTTCCGGGTAGGCTTCCAGGGAAACGCGGAGACCGGCAAGAGCGCTGGACATAGCCTTGTCCGCTGCAACCTTTTCATCCACGGTCTGGGCACCCATACCGGCGGCGCGGGCAGCGGTAATCTTTTCCAGGGTTTCCTTTTCGTGGGTGGCGTAACCCTTCACGGTGGAAACCAGCTGGGGCACCAAATCAAAGCGCTGCTTCAGCTGAACATCAATGTTTGCAAATGCGTTTTCGCGGTTATTGCGGAGCTTCACCAGTTTGTTGTAGGTGGTGATCAGCAAGAGGACGATGATGACGGCGACAGCAATGATAATTCCAGCGACCATAAGATTCTCCTTGTAATTGTTCTTACTTTGTAAATGTACAATAAAAAAACAAAAAAAATGACAGATTCCTCAAGACTTTACCCCAATTCGTCCCGCAGGAACTTTTCCAGCGTATCCTTCTGGGGAAGAGCCAGCATGTAGGTGGAAACAAACAGTTTGTTATCCATTCCCGCCAGGGCATACTCCACCATCTTTTTGCCCTTCTTCGTGCAGAGAAGAATACCCACAGGCGGATTATCCCCCTCGTTCATTTCGTTTTCCTTATAGTAGGAGACATAGGCATTCAACTGTCCCAAATCTCCGTGGTTAAAGGAAAAAAGGGTCTTCGACGGTCATGATTTCGCGTATGTGCGAAAAGGAAAGATTCTCAATAATTCGTTTAGCCGGCGTTTCGAATTCGTCCAACAGCGTTGGACTAATTCCGCTAGCCAAATAACCCTTGATTTTAGGGTAAATTTGATAAAAACGACGACAATTTTTAAACAGAGTCTCGTTCATCCCTCTTGTATTCAACCGAGCTTCAATATTTTTTCAGCAACTTTTCGCCATACTTCGCACGATCAAGACCTTTCTGCTCGTACTCAACAATGTAATAGCCGATCAGGTAATTTCTGATGGTGGCAAGTTTGTTTACCGCCTTCACCGAAGCGGAGTAGGCACTCTTGTGAATCTGCTCCAGAGAACTGGCCAGACCTTCGAAAGTCTGGGGATTGGAATTCTGCCAACCATTAGGCAACTGGAAGTCTTGAATTTGACTGGACATAGTATCTCCTTTGGAAAGAAAAAAGACATCTGTTTTTCAGATGCCTTGGAGATACTTTTTCGAACCTCGGGCGGAATTATAGCTTATACATAAATACTGGCAAGGGTCAAATTGTAATTTGTTTGTAAAAGGAGATCCTCCCCATACGGGAACCATGCGCACTAAGGAACAAGTTCCTAAGTGCTGTCCGCCGGAATCAAGTCCGGGATGATATGCTGGGTTTAAAGGAATTCGGCGGTGAATACGCTGCCGTCTTCAGGAGTAACTAGGCGGGGATTTTCCTTGACGCCGTCAGACCACTGCTTAAATATTCCCGTGGTTGCCTCAGCCTTCAAGAGCATGCTGTTTCCGCCAAAGAACGTACCTGTGTAATTGACTCGGGACAATTTCATTCCATCGATGGTTACGTAGCCGCCGCCATTGGCACCTACAGAAACCGTGATATCGTCACCAAAGCCAAATTCCTTACGGTAGTCTGCACGAAGGGCAGCGTTTCTACCCTTGCTATAGTACAAAATCATATCACCACGGGCATCAAATTCTCCACACATACCTGGATAAAAGCCGCAATAATCCCTACGGAACTTCTTCATGTCTCTTTCAATTTCGGAACCCGGAATTTGAGCATTTACCGCACTCAGAGATTTCTCCAATCTTTCTTCGGTCAAATATTCGTTAAGCATCACAGCGCCGTGGTTAGCAAACATTCTTCTGAAGTCGGGATTTTCCATCAGCTTTACATAAATATTTGCAAAGTATCCCGGGCCAGTTCGGCCTTCACCACGGTCATTGCGCATCCATTTAAACATGTTGCCGCCATTCATCTTAAAATCGGAGCTAACCCACTGCCACTCTAGACTCTGGTCTGTATCAAAAAGCATGAACTTGAATGGCTGACCAGGAGAGCGCCAGGCGCGCATATTGTTACTGGGCCAGTCCGCATTCTTCAAGTAGAACTGGGCTGCGAGATAGTCGGCATAGTTGCCTACATCCATCATGGTCTGAACCTTGGCGTAAGCCTCGTTGTTCTCGCCGGAAAAATCATTTGATGCCACAAAAGCCAAAAGTTCCGCATAGTAGTGGCCATCGCCAGCACTTGGCGTCACAACATCTTTTTTCTGCTTCACCATTTCTACGGTGTTATTGTCGATTCCGTAATTCGTTTCAACAAAGTGTTCGTTCAGTCTTTCGCGAAGGTCGTGAATGCCGTAGTATTCACCATTGTAGAATACCACCACCTGACGGTTACGCTGATAATCTACGGAGGATCCTTCTACGATTGCAGTCATTGCCGGGTCACCCACAAGGTCGCCTACGTAGCGGTTTCCGCTATTGCGCAAGTTAAAGCCCCTGAACTTGTTCACTTCCGGGCGGACCGTGAACAAGTTGTACTTCAGCTTCTTTTCGTTATACTGCTTCTTGATCTTGATTGCCACGGGCTTCTTGGGATAAGTACGGCTGTAGTTTCCCATCAGAGAAATACCGGCGTCGACTTCCCAGGCCTTGCCGCTGCTGCGGCTACCATTTTCAAAAAATTCCACATGAACAGGATCTTCGGTTTCATCCATCAGGCCGGGGCATCCGTAGGGATCATCACCTTCGCATCGTGACGTGTTCACATAGACTCTTCTAAAGAAGGAAGGGTCCACACTGATGGCCACCACCGGCATGGAAACGGTTTCACCAACAAAATAAGTCTGAGTGGACTTTCTTAGTTCATATCCGCCCTTGGCTTCGACACAGCGAACTACCGTATTCTTGGTAATTGTCAAAGGCCAATCCAAGACTTCCTCATAGTCCATAGGATCCCCACCGTCGAGAGTGCAGTAAATCTGCCCGCCCTTTACAGGCGCCGGTTCAGGAATGGTAAAAGATTCAGCATAGAAGCCCGCAGGCGGCAACAGCTTCGGAGACAGGTCTACCTCATCTTCGTCTTCATCCCCTTCATCCTTGTCTTTATCACCAGAAGGTTCTTCCACGTTCTTGATCATTTGTTCCAAGAACCAGGAGTAAAGAGAATCTGTTCCAAACAGACTGTCAGGAATCACAAGGCTATCCAGGTCGAAGGTAAAGTCTCCAAATTCACTTTTGACTTCAACAACTTTTGAATCTTCACCACTACAACCGCACAGTCCAAAGGCGCACAAGGAGCTTGCTATCAAGAATGCAAAAAGACTTTTTTTGAATTTCATAATTTAAAATATCGCCTAGTTATGTAAAATTTAGTTTAAACAAAACTGCTGTTCAAAATAAAAAAACACCTATGTGATATTCACTAAACAATAAACCCCGGCACAATGGCCGGGGTCCAAACAACATCTGTTAAAGGAGAAGACTAAAGCAATTCTTCCTTAATCCAGTATCCATATGCATATATGGCCGGACCATCCTTAACATTGCAATTCCATGCTTGACTTTTGTAAAGTTTTCTCTGAATCGAAGCCTCGGCTAGATTCTCACCAGAACAATTTTCAATCAACGCTCCCATTCGTATATAGTTATTCGAGGACATACACATATCTCCGGTTCTTGCAACACCGACCAATAGAATAGAATCCTTTTGAACGGACTGCACAACTTTTCCTGAAGGTTGGTTTGTATCTCCAATAATCATCAGGTAATAATCACATGTCTCGCTAGATTGATGTTTTTCAATCCGTTCCTTGATTCCAGGAAAGAAAATATCTAGACTATCCTTATCCAGTTTACGAACACCTTCGACCAAATATTCTTCAGGAACATTCGCCGGAGAATAGCCAGTTCCATTGTAAGCCAACACCGACGAATCAAAAGACAATTCCTGTGGATTATCAGTAAACTGCCTAGCATATTCCTCCAAGGAACCGCTAACCTTAGGAATCCACACGTTTGAAGATCCGTATTCATTGTCTTTAACAAAACTAGATGAAGACAAAGTATCAACTGTAGAACCTTCCCGACTATCAGACGAGGGCGGCGTATTGTATTCTCCATTCGATTCAACATTTTCAGACTGTCCACCATTTTCCTTGTTCTGAACCGACGCCAAGTTTCCTGGATTATCTTCAACAGTCACACTTTCTCCAGATCCGGAATCACAGCCTACAAGGGCTAATAACGTAGCAATGAATATAAACTTGAATTTCATGTGTACGCTCCTTATTATTGATTATGCCAGAAGTTATATCCCAAAACAACATCACCCATTCCAGAATTGGAGTATCGTTTAATTTTAACAATCAGATCACTTGATGACGTCGTGAAAAAATCAACAACTTCAAACGGATTTGACGAGCTCTCAGAACGAGCAATTAATTCACCATCTTGATAGACAAAAAGATCCAAATCTTGTGAAATCATCCTATGGGCATAAACATATGTAGCCGGGGTCAACCATGCAATAGCTATTCTATAGTGATGATTTGCGACAATATTACTTTCAATCTTCGTTATCATCCCACCATCATCAAAGCAACAGCCATTTGGACCATTCCAATAAGCAGAACGATTATTCCAAGCTAAATCGCTATAAGCAGGAACACCTTTTGCAACATTAGCATAATTGTCCCGATCATGGTCAGCGTCTCCTATAGCAAGAGAATTGGCCGTCAGCAAAAGAGCCTTTACAACCTCAGGATGTCTTTTGTAGAAAACATGATCTTGTAGTAAATCAGCAACCATCCCAGCCATGTATGGAGTTGACGCACTAGTGCCATCAAAAAAACCGTTATAACTTACAGAGCCGTTTTCCCACACATAATGCGCATTCGGGAAAAAGAAATCCGTAAAATTAGCAACTTCAGGTTTCTGATTCCTTATATCTGAATTTCTCCAAGCAGAATAAGAAGCATAATTTCTCGTCATAGGATCAACTGCACCCACAGTAATCGCATTAACTGCAAGCCCGGGACTTTTCACCCAAAAATCATCATCCTCATCTTCAAAATTCTTATTTCCTGCACAAACAAAATTGATAACTCTATTATTGTAAATATAGTCATCCATATCAACATCAGCTTGGCAATAATCACCCCCAGCACAAACCGTCCAAGAATGCGATCCAACATCTATTTGAGGATCCATAGTATTTGGGTTAGGATAAGCATCCTCATCGTAACCATAAATCATTGCTTGAGGGGCTGTTTCTTGAAGAATTCTAGCAACACCTGTCGGATGCCCCTTATAACCACGATAACACGGCGTCATCGCAGAATAATGGTCCGTATCTAAGTCAGATGTTTCAGGACATCCCGTTTCATTAAAATACACACCAACACCATTGCCTTTATGGTTATTGGTAAACGCATGAGTATTAATTTGAGAAAGGGTAAAAATACTCGAATAGGTCATTGACGGTTTCGGTTCTTTATATTCCCCAACTAGAACAGGAGTCGGTCCACTTAAAAGTTCTCGAATTTCTTTCGCCGTAAGGTAATCGACATAGCTAGGCTTATAGAACTTTTCGTTTTCCTTTTTCGTTCGAGACACATAAGCATCTTTTGACAGAAGCTGATTATTCAACCAATATCGAGGAAACAACACATCGTTTTCATAACGACCATAGGAAGCTGAGTCCATTGATTCTCTAAAAGAGAGATCACTCACAATGACCTTCATTCTGTTTTCTATCGGAAAAACAGCTGTTTTCAATTGATCCCGCTGTCTTCCCATAACATCTCGTTCAACGCTTGCAGTTCTATACTGAGTCTTTTGATTCAAGAATTCTTCAACAGCCCTCGTCACATGGCTTTGAGGAACATATTGCGGCAATACATCAACCTTTCCTTCCTCAGACCAAACGCTTGTTATAACAAAAAATGTGAATGCAAAATACTTTTTCATATAAAAATCGGCTTTTTTCCAATATATAATTTTTAATTAAGCCAGTCATTATAAATTCAGGTCTAAAATACCTCGCTTACGAATAGTCCAATTTTCAAATTGGTGCGACGACGTCGCACTAATTACGTTTGCCAAACCTTCAAAAGTCTGGGGGTTGGAATTTTGCCAATCGTTGGGCAACTTGAAATCTTGAATTTGACTGGACATAGTATCTCCTTTGGAAAGAAAAAAGACATCTGTTTTTCAGATGCCTTGGAGATACTTTTTCGAACCTCGGGCGGAATTATAGCTTATACATAAATACTGGCAAGGGTCAAATTGTAATTTGTTTGTAAAAGGAGATCCTCCCCATACGGGAACCATGCGCACTAAGGAACAAGTTCCTAAGTGCTGTCCGCCGGAATCAAGTCCGGGATGACACATTGTGTTAAACGGGATCGTTTACGGGCTTGCTGTAGTCGCGTTCGCCGAAGAGGGCGGTGCCTACGCGGATCATGGTAGAACCTTCTTCGATGGCCACTTCCAAGTCGCCGGTCATGCCCATGGAAAGCTGGTCGAAGTTTGCGAATACGCCGCCCCTGGCCAAGTACTTCTGCTGAAGATTGCGGAGGAAGGCAAAGCATTCGCGGGAATCTTCTGCAACACCGGTGTTCTTGCCGATGGTCATGAGGCCGCGGAATTTCAAGTGCTGGAATTTTTCGCTCTTGCCGTCGGGACCACAAGGGCCAGCGACTTTTTCAAGTTCTGCCAGGAATGCGTCGGCGTTTGCAACATCCAAACCGCTCTTGGTTTCTTCTTCGCCGGCGTTCACCTGAAAAAGAATTTCCAAAGTCTTGCCATTGGCCGCAACCTTTTCGCCTGGCAGTGCTGCGCAGACCTTTTCCAGTTTTTCAACGGCTTCCATGCTTGCAATGGAATGAATGCAGTCGGCGACGATGGCGGCCTTCTTCAATTTGTTGCTCTGCACAGGTCCTATGACATGGCACTGCACCGGGGAGCCATCGAGAGCCACGCGACGTTCGCTGAACTTGGATTCCGCTTCCTGCACGCGGTTCTCGCCAAAGACTTTTGCACCCAGGGCAATTGCGTTTTCCACTGCTTCCGCCGAGTGGAACTTACTGACCCAAACCAAAAGCACCGATTCACGGGAACGGCCCGCCTGAGCGCAAGCGGCAGAGATTCTCGTTTCCAATTTGGCCAGCTGGCCACGCATTTCTTCAAGAGTAAATTCCATGTTCCGAAATATAGAAAAACCCATAAGCCCAAGTTTTTATGGAACCGACTTTTAATATATTGCAGTACGGAAAGGCGAGGAGAACTTTGAAGAAATTACTACTGGTCATATTTGCGGTTCTATTCTTTTGCGGGGGTGCGCTTCCCGCAGTGGAAGACTATCTGGATGAAATCGCAAACAGCAAGGAAGTCCTGACCTTTTTCAACAAGAAGGATTCTCCCGAAAAACTGAAGAAGTTCATCACCTCGGTTAATCAGAAACTGAGCGCCGCCGATGTGGATCGCTTTTCCAATTATATCCTGACTTATTCAAAGCAGTACGATGTGGACTATAAATTGGTGGCCGCCGTCATTGCCCAGGAAAGCAAATTCAAGGTCAACGCCAAAAGCCGCGTCGGTGCGTTAGGGCTGATGCAGGTGATGCCCACCACCGGGAAAAACGTGGCCCAGAAACTGAAACTCCAAAGCTTCAACCTGATGGATGCGAAGGACAATATCCAGATCGGCGTCAAGTTCATCTCCATGCTGCACAAGGAATACAGTGGCGATATCAACTTAATGCTGGCCCATTACAACGGCGGATACAAGCAGGCGGAACTGTACAAGACTTTCAGGTACTTCGAACTTTTACGTCTTGTGTTTATGAAATACGAAACCTTTGACTACGTGAAAAAAGTCAAGGCCAACTACCGAAAGATTAATCGGGAACTTTAGCCGTCTCGAAATCTAATCCCGAAATTTAAACGTTGCGAATTTAAACGTTGCGAAATTTCTGTACAAAAAAAGACCCGCAGATTTGTTCCGCGGGTCCTTTAATTTTTACTTCTTGCCAGATTTTTTCTTCGCGGCCGTCTTGCCGGCAGGCTTTTCGCTCGCGGCTTTCTTTTCGTCAACCTTCGCAGATTTTGCACCGGGCTTCACAAAGAGAATCTTGATGATTTCGTCGATGTGCTTGTGGGTGTAAATCTTCAGGCCCTTCTTTGCAGGAGCGGGAAGTTCGTTCACATCCTTCTGGTTCTGGGCAGGCAGGCGCAAGGTCTTCACACCAGCCTGGAGAGCAGCCAAAGCCTTCTCGTTCAAGCCGCCGATTGCAAGGCAGGCGCCAGTGAGGCTCACTTCACCAGTGAACGCGATGTCCGGCGGAATGGGCTGCTTGGTGAATGCAGAGAGCAAGCACAAAGTGAGGGCGATACCGGCGGAGGGGCCGTCCTTGGGAACAGCGCCTTCGGGCACGTGAATGTGAATGTCGGTCTTTCCGAACTTTTCAGCGTCGATGCCGAAATCTTCCAAGCGTTCACGCACCAAGGAGAGAGCGATCTGGGCGGATTCCTTCATCACGTCGCCCAGCTTACCGGTGAGCAAGAGATTGCCCTTGCCCGCCATGAGGGAACATTCAATAGGCAGGATTTCGCCGCCAACGCTTGTCCAGGCAAGGCCAGTCACAACGCCCGGACGACCCGGTTCCGGCAACTGGCTTTCCAGGAATCGCGGAGCACCCAGGTATTCCTGCAAGGTCTTTTCATTCAGTTCCTTAGTAAACTTCTTGCCCATCACCATGTCCTTGGCGCGGTGACGCACAACGTTTTCCAGCATGCGTTCCAGTTCACGGACGCCAGCTTCGCGGGTCCAGTCGCGGATCACCTTGCGGACAATTTCATCGGGGAACTGGATGTCTTCACCCAGCTTCACGCCGGTACGTTCGCAAATGCGGGGCACCAGGTAGTTGGATGCAATCTTTTCCTTTTCGTGGGGATAGTAACCCGGAAGGCGCACGATTTCCAAACGGTCGTGCAAAGCTTCGGGAATCTGGTTCTCGTTGTTTGCAGTAGCGATGAACAGCACGCGGGAAAGATCCAGGCCCACTTCCATGAAGTGGTCGGTAAAGTCGTGATTCTGTTCCGGGTCCAAGACTTCCAGCATAGCGCTGGCGGGATCGCCGCGGAAGTCGCTAGCCATCTTGTCAATTTCATCCAGAAGAATAATGGGGTTCATGCACTTGGCACGCTTGAGGGCATGAATGAAACGGCCCGGCATGGCGCCAATGTAAGTGCGGCGATGACCACGGATTTCAGCTTCGTCACGGACACCACCCAAAGTGATGCGAACGAAACTACGCTGCATTGCCTTGGCGATGGATTCCACCAAGGTAGTCTTACCGACGCCCGGAGGACCCACCAGGCAGAGGATCGGTGCGCGGCGTTCTGTACCGGTAAGCTTCAGAACGGCAACGTATTCCATGATGCGATCCTTCACCTTGTCCAAGCCGAAATGCTTGGAGTCCAGTTCGGACTTCACCTTCTTCATGTTCAAAACGGTTTCGGTATATTCACCGTAGGGCAGCGTGAGGAACCAATCCAGATAGTTGCGGCTCACGGCGTATTCCGGAGAAGTGGGCTGCATCAGACGCATGCGGCCGATTTCTTCTTCAAGCTTTTCCTGGATGGCGGGGGCGAACTTCTTCTCCTTGATTTTCTTCAGGAGCTGATCCGGTTCGGACTGACCGTTTTCGCCATCAAGTTCATCTTGCAGCTGACGGATCTGTTCGGAAATGAACCATTCCTTCTGCTGCTGGGCCATCTTCTGACGAACGTTCTGCTGAACCTTCACCATCACATTGTCGTTGCTTGCGGCCACCTGCATCACTTCCAGGAGACGGTCTGCCAAAGCTTCGATGTTGCCAATTTCCAAAAGGCGCTGACGTTCATCCAAAGAAACCTGGAGGAACGGGATCATTCCATAGAAAGCATTGAGGTGGCTATCCATGGTGAACAATGCATCCACCATGCCTTCGGCAATATTCCTGTGCATGGAATATTCCCTGAACTGGTTCAATACGGCTTCGAACTTTTCGCTCTTGTCCTTCAGGGTGATTGCCGGAACCTTGGGAGTAACGGTGACCTTGAAGAAACCTTCGTTGGAGACGATGGAACGGAGGTCCACCACCACGTCGCCTTCCAGCACAACCTTCACGCAACCATTGGGGAACGGAGTCACATTGCTAATGCGAGCCAACACACCCACGGAATACAAATCCAGCATGGGGTTGTCGATGAGTTCCTGTTCAATATTCTTCTGGGCAGCGAGAATAATCTCGTTGTCGTGAGCTTCGGCGTATTCCAAAGCCTTAAGGGAAATGTCTCTACCAACAAGAATGCGGCGAGTTGTCAAAGGGAAAACAATGGCGTCCCTCAGCGGGAGCAACGGAAAGCTTTTCGAAAAGTCAATAGCCAAAATTTTTCTCCAATATTTTTACGACCCAAAAATACAAAAAAGGATGACGCCTTACCTAGGCTAATCATCCCTTTGGCGCTTGCAAAGTCCGCTTCAGCACGGGGCCGATTTGCGGACACACAAACTAGGAAGCTTTCTTACGAGATTTCTTGGGCGTCTCGGAAGAAGGATTCAATGCCTTCTTGACCATGTCGGCAGTAAGAAGCAACTTCTTGTTTTCAGTGCCGGGCATTTCAAACATGTAGCGCTGCAGAGCCTTTTCCATGACGGAACGGAGGCCGCGGGCACCAGTTTTGCGGACCATGGTTTCGCGGACGATTTCCTTGAGGGCATCATCCTCGAATTCCAACTCGATACCGTCCATTGCGAACAAACTCTTGTACTGCTTTACCAAGGCGTTCTTGGGTTTGGTCAAGATGTTGAGCAATGCGGATTCGTCAAGTTCTTCGAGAGCCACAGCCACAGGCAAACGGCCGACGATTTCGGGAATCAAACCGAACTGAATCAAGTCATCAGGTTCGATTACCTTGAAGAGTTCACTCAGGGAGTTTTCTTCTGCGCTACGAATTTCGGCACCAAAGCCCATGCCGCCCTTGTTGATGCGGCGGGAAATAATCTTGTCCAAAGTTTCGAAGGCGCCACCGCAAATGAAAAGGATGTTGCGGGTATTCACCTGAACCAGTGGCTGTTCCGGATGCTTACGGCCACCCTTCGGGGGCACGGCAGCAACGGTACCTTCCAAAAGCTTCAGCAAGCCCTGCTGAACACCTTCGCCACTGACGTCGCGGGTGATGGAAGGATTGGCGGTCTTACGGGCGATCTTGTCGATTTCATCGATGAAGATGATGCCACGTTCGGCCTTGGCCACATCATAGTCGGCAGCCTGCAAAAGGCGCACGATGATGCTGTCCACGTCTTCACCAACGTAGCCTGCTTCCGTAAGGACGGTAGCATCGGCAATGGAGAACGGAACATCAAGGAAGCGGGCCATGGTCTGAGCCAGCAAAGTCTTACCGGATCCGGTAGGGCCCACCAACAGCAAGTTGGACTTTTCCACTTCCACGTCGTTCTTGTCGGTATGAGTTTGTTTGTAACGCAGACGCTTGTAGTGATTGTAGACGGCAACAGAAAGTGCCATCTTGGCCTGGTCCTGGCCGATTACGAATTCGTCCAGGTGGGCCTTGATTTCAGAAGGGCACGGGAGCGGCTTGGAAGCAACTTCTGCTGCAGCCGCAGCCTGTTGAGAACGGGAACGGTCTTCTTCAATGATGCGGTGGCACATGGACACACAATCACTACAGATGTGGACCCCAGCACCAGTAATCATCTTTTCGACTTGCTCAGCCGGTTTACCGCAGAAACTGCAAGTAACCGTCGGGTGGTTCTTCCCGTTACGATACATTAGATACCCTCTTTACGCGGCACGAAGATTTCGTCAATGACGCCAAATGCCTTGGCTTCTTCAGGACTCATGTAAAAATCACGGTCGGTCTTTTCACGGACTTCTTCGATTGCCTTGCCAGTATGCTTGGCGACGATTTCTGCCAGGGTGTCCTTAGTGCGGACAATTTCCTTTGCAGTAATCTGGATGTCGGTAGACTGACCGGTAGCGGCGCCGGACGGCTGGTGCAACATGATGCGGGAATGCGGGAGAGCGTAGCGCTTGCCCTTGGTTCCAGCAGCCAGCAACACAGCAGCCATCGATGCACAACTACCAATACAGATTGTAGCGATGTTCGGACGAACATGCTGCATGGTATCATAAATGGCCAAACCTGCCGACACGTATCCACCAGGGCTGTTGATGTACAGCGTAATATCCTTTTCCGGGTTCTCGTATTCAAGGAAAATCAACTGGGCCATAACATTGTTGGCCACTTCATCGTTAATGGGAGTTCCCAAGAAGATGATGCGTTCCTTAAGGAGACGGGAATAGATATCGTAGGCGCGTTCACCGCGACCGGTGGTCTCAATGACGGTAGGGATGATCATTATGAGTGTACCTCTTACTTTGTTTCTTCAGCAGCAGGGCGGATACCGACGATGAAGTCTGCAGCCAACTGGATGCGGAGTTCGTCACGGAGGCTGTTGATACGGCCGGACTGACGGAAATGAGCCTTCAGGGATTCGAAGTCAACGTGGTATGCGTTGGCGAGATCCTGCAAGCGAGCATCAACGGTAGCCTGGGTCGGCTTGATCTTTTCAGCGGTTGCGACGAAGTCGAGAATGCGATGCTTCTTGATTTCCTTGATTGCTTCCGGAGCGAGAGCCTTAATCTGTTCTTCAGTGGGTTCGACCATGTCCTTTTCGCTCTGAGCGTTGCGGTTCATGGACCAACGGATGAGGTCGTAGATACGAGCCTGCGGGACTTCGAACGGGTTAGCTTCGATAATCTTGTCGATAGCTTCGTTCACAGCCTTGTTCTTGACGAGTTCCTTCTTCTGGTTTGCGAGGCTGTCAGCGAGGTTCTGCTTCAATTCTTCAACAGACTTGACACCAACCTGTTCGAGGAAAGTTTCGTCCATGGTGGGCGGAACAATAGCGCGGACGTCGGTGATTTCAACCTTGAACTGAGCAGTCTTACCACGATAGCGTTCGTCCTTGTGGTCTTCCGGATACTGGAAGTTGATTTCCTTGGTTTCGCCAGCGGATGCACCGTTGAGGCCAGCATCGAATCCCGGGGAAGCGGATTCACCGAGGAGAGAGCGGAATTCACGGTTTTCCGGAAGGTCCTGCTTTTCGCCGTCGATGATGACTTCGATGTAGTTACCGACAACAACGTCGCCCTTTGCAGCAGCGCGGTCAACGTGTTCGTCCTTGCTCCACATCTGCATGAGACGGTTGTATTCGTCTTCGACTTCAGAATCGTTGATTGCAGCATCCGGAACGGTAACGCCAGTGTCAGCATAGCCCTTGATGTCGATGACCGGATCCATTTCGACTTCCACCTTAAGTGCGATGTCGGAAGCCTTGTCGTCCTTGAAATCAACAACCTTCATGGGGCCGACCGGAATGATGTTAGCCTTCTTGAGTTCTTCGGTAACGATCTTGTTAACGATTTCGTCGACAGCTTCGTGACGAATGGATTCGCCGAACTGCTTCAGGATCATAGCCTTGGGAACCTGGCCCTGACGGAAACCCTTAAGGGTGACCTGCTTCTTGTACTGAGAGAGCTTCTTTTCGAAAGGAGCGGTCAAATCAGCCTGCGGAATAGTGATTTCGAGAGTGCGAACGGTTGCACTGGTTTCTTTGATTTCAACGGTCATTATGGACTCCGAGGATCGATTTATAATCGAATGTTAGATGTTAAATGCATGCGAGGGGTGGGAGTCGAACCCACACACCGAGGTACCAGATCCTAAGTCTGGCGCGTCTGCCAATTCCGCCACTCTCGCGATTTTGCACCCAAAGATACAAAAAACAAAAGACACATGTTGCATAATCATCTATTTTATGTCCCGTTGCAAGCGTTAAAGAATATCAAGATCGGCGTTTTCATTTCCTTGGTGAACATTCTCATCCAGGGCGTTTCCGTCCTCGTCCAGAATATTATCGCTAGCAACCTAGGAATTGTCAAATTCGGATTCTTCGGAATTCTGCAAAGTGACTACACCATATTCTGCGCCTTGGCGGATTTCGGCATGGCCACCCTGATTCTTGCTTTCTTCGGCAAGAGGGCAACCCAGGGCAGGCTATTTACCAACGTCCTGCAACTACGCCTCTCCATGACAGCTGTCGCAGCGCTTGCCATGGTCCTGTTCGCCTGCATAGTCCGCCGGGACAGCCCCATGTTCTACGGAGAACTGGTTCTCGCCCTGGGGCTTCTATTCCAGCACGCATTCTTCGACTGGTATTTCATCTGCGGAAACTTCTGGAAGAAACTGCTCATTTCAAAGGTCCTGCACACCATTTCCTATACCACGGTCATGGGAATAGCCCTCTGGTATTTCAAGCTTGATTCCATCCCGGCCATCGCTGGTGCCATGGTCCTTGCGGCAATTCCCGCATTCGGCTTCGGTGTCGGACAGGCATTCAACACCAAGGTATTCCACATCGGCAGGCACACAAAGCAATTCTTTAAACTCATGTTCAAGTCCGCGGGGCCCTACGCCATTGCAAGCCTAGCCAGCTTCGCATACCTTCCCGTCGGCCTGTACACCATCGCAAGTTTCGCCAACGAGACTTTCCTCGGCGCCTACAATTTTGCACACAAACTAATAATGCTTGCATCCGGGCTCATGGTCCACTTCATTTCCTCGAGCCTCATCTCACTGCATCAAACCGACAGCAAGATCCTCCATCTTCGCGACCAGATTACATTCACGGCATTCATCGCCGTGGCTTGTTCACCCTTCTGGCTCTTCCCGGAATACACACTCAAGATTATCTTCTTCGCAGCCCCCTGGACCGACGACGTTCTCCAGACAAGCTGCTTCTGCCTGCGAATTCTTTCCCTTTCCTTGATACTCCAGGCAACCCGCATGGGAATGATCTCTACCATGCTGAAGGAAAAGCGCACCTGGCTCTACGGAATCATGATTTCACTGGGCGGCCTTTTCAATATCGTCGTCTGCCTTGTAGGCGGCAACTTCCTTGATAGCCGTTATATTCCGGTATTAACTCTTACCGGAGACTTACTGCTGAGCTTGCAGCTGGCCGTCTACTTTTTCAAGAACAGGCGCATCCGCTGGTAATTCACTTGCCACGGCAGGCTTTCGTTTCCAGCCCCCGCAAATCGTGGTTGCTGCGAAGATATAGAATCCCCAGATGCAATAGAGGCCCTGCTTGTAGCCAGCCGTAAAGAACCACCATCCCACAAAGTAAATGAAGAAGGTGTATAGGGCAATCTGTCGTGGCGTGTAAGGTCCGCAAAGCCTCAGGTGCAACAAGGTCAGGGCTATGCCGCAGAAGAACGGGAACAGGAAACAACCCACCAGGTACAAGTCCTTGTAGACTTCCCACAAGTAGTTCACCGTATTGAAACCGCCCACCTTCTGGATTCGGTCATTAAAAGCGTTGTCCCACCTTAGGCTATTCTTGAAGCTTCCGCTGACCCGGAAGAACTCAAATACACCGCTAAAAAAATCAATACCGTAAGTATGGGGATGGATTTCCCTGTCGTTCGGCGAGTTCAATGCATAGTCCAGGTTCCAGTAGTTGTTGGCCACGTACATGTAGGGCAGCTTCATCACCACATCCATAGCCTTGCCCTTCACATCGCTGCCGCCGTACTGGGCTCGCACACTACTGATTCCCACAAAACCGCCAATGGCAAGAATCAACACGAAGCTTATAACGAAAGGCGAAATCCTCTTGAACAAATAGTTGGACATGATTATCAGGAAACCCACATTGAAGAACAACGAGGTTCTGTTAGGGTAAGCCAGCAGATTCATCAAGATGGTAAAAAACACCATGAACTTTGAAAGCCTGCAAACAAAGACATTGCTGTTGAACTTCTTAAAGGCGGCAATACCGAAAAGCATGACCGCCAAGGGCCCGCTACTCAGGAGTACAGCGAAGTAGCCGTAATCCACATCCTTCGACATCCAATCCGACGGGTGGTCCGCAAAGATAATCAAGGTGCCGACCTTCATGACGACGCCGGCCACACCAACCATGAAAAGAAGGAAGGAAACTAACGAAAATACAAGATGCACGTTCCAGTTGTATTCCTTTTGCGGAACCGGCTCGGCCAGGGTACAACAGAGTCTCTTGGTCCTTGCATACTGGGTAACCAGAAAACATCCCGAGCAAAAAGAAAGCAAGCCCAGGATCCACACCATCCAGGTCTTCGCATGGAAATCCGTCATTGCCGGATCAATGCGCAAAAAGGCAATTCCCAAGGTGAGGAACTGAGTAAAGCAATAGATGGAAATAGGGCTGAAAAAATCCCTCTTGAGCCATACCACCCGAATCAGGCAGTACATCGCGACAATAGCGCAAACTGTAGTTTCCGGATATAGCATTATCCAGGAAAACATAGGCTACCCTTTCTTCTTGGAGAAATGGCCCTTGAATTTAATCCACTGCACACCCACCTCGGAACCGCGGGCAACTTCTTCATCCAGGAAACCGAGGATGTTGCAAATGATGGTTGCCAAAATGAAGGAAACCATGCATGTGAACATCAAGGTCACGCCACGGAGCGGGAAAACCTTCTTGTCGTTTTCCCAAGGCGGTTCAAGAACATGGAGGTTGGTAAGCATCTTGGCTTCTTCCATGCGCATTTGTTCGCTCTGCTGACGAAGCAATTTGTACATCGCTTCCTGAACGCGAATCTCGCTTTCACGACGCACATATTCGGCGCCAAGTTCCGGAGACTTCTTCAAGGAGACGATACCCACATTCTTGTGCTTTCCATTTACAGCACCGTTCAAGGCAGCATTCACGCCCTGGTAGCGCTTGTTCAATTCTTCATAGCGTTTGCTGTTCTCTCCACGGTCTGCCTTTTCAAAAGCCATTTCCATGGCGATTTCTTCACGTCTGGATTGCAGGGTGGTCAAGTACTTGAGAGTAGATTCCAGCTGAACTTCCGGATCGTAGAAGTTGTTTTCCTCCTGGAACTTCACAAAGGAAGCCATCAAGGAATCCAGGGTGTGGAGGCAGGAGTCCAGGCGGGAATCCAGGTAGAGTCGGGACTGTCGAGCCTGGGCGGTCTTGAAGGCATTGAAGGCGGAATCGGCCTTTTCCAAGATAAAGGCGACCATCTTGGCGGCCAGCTTGTAGTCTTCATCTTCCACCGTAATGGAGAACATGTCCTCCTTGTTGGTTTCCATACCGAAGTTCTTACGGAACATCTTCAGCAAGTCGGCATGGAACTTTCCGTCGAACTCGTAATGCTCGGCAAGATTGAAGGTTTCGATGACCTGGTTATGAAGTTCCCAGGAATTCATGATGGTCCATACGGCATTGGCGTCGTCGTCGGCAGAACCCAAACCCAGGAGAGAAGAAACACCCCCCGAGGCGCCACCAAGCATGGAACTCAAGCCGCTAAGGGACGGCTGGGACGATGCCGGCGGAGTCACCACCGCAGTGGCGGCATACACAGGCTTTAATACCCACATCACCAGCACAAAGGCGACTAGCGTGGGCAAGATCAAAATAAGAAGCCACAGCTTGAAACGCTTCAAGCTGTTGTTCATCAGATGAAGAATGATCTCAATAAATCCGGCAGATTCCTGCTTTTCCATAGAGCTACTTAAAGTTAACGTAAACGATGAGGGCAGACGAAACAATCGTCAAAAGGGAGGCCAGGAACAACGTGACATCCTTAAAGGATTCGTAATGACTCCTGGGAATTTCAATGTAGTCACCGGGCAGGATCTGGTCCTGGGTAACATTCAAGGACAATGCATCCGGGGATTCGCCACGCCAAACCTTGATCTGATTCCAAGTACCAGTCATGGGGTTGATACCTGCGGCGGCGGCGTAATCCAAGGCGTGCCAAGTCGGATCGTAGGGGTAACGGCCAATGGCATTCACTGCACCACCGACATACACCAGCATTTCCTGCACAGAGAACTCAACTTCGGTATTGGGAAGAACAGTGGTTTCCTTCATCTCGGAAAGAGTAATCCAGCGGGGCGACTTGCCTGGTTCACGAACACAGGCGGCCTTGTAGCCAAAGCTATGAAGTCTTGAACCACCGGCAAGTTCGTAGTATTCCTGCAAAGTACGGCCTTCCTTGTAGGCGACGCTTGTCTTAAAGCCAGGGAAAATCATGGAGATGTTATCGCCCAGTCCTACATAGGGCACATAGATCTTGTCGCCCTGCTGCAACATGATGTCGTCTTCAAAATTACCGTTTGCAGACATGGCGCTATAGTTCACATGGATTGTATCCTTGCCACGAATGACCTGGATGTCTTCTGTGTTAGCACGAGCAACCGTGCCACCCATCTGACGCACAAAGTAACTGAGTCTCGTCTGGGCATCGACCATGTGTTGACCAATCTGTCCCACGGCACCCATTGCATTCACACGGAATTTCTTGAGGGCAGCCAGCTGGACGAAACACTGTTCTCGCTTATAGCGCTTGGAGGCAAGTTCAAGAATCAGTTCCCTTGCTTCTGCAAGAGTCTTGCCGCCAACATTCACCATGCCACATTCCTCAATGGCCACAGAACCATCGGGGTACACCTGAACGGTCAGGTAATTCTGTTCAAGCATGATATCAAGAAAATCACCCGGGCCCAGCACATAACTGGAGTCCACAGGCTCTTCCGCATACGTGGGAGTCATGGTCACGTTGCTGCGGTTTGCCAGCCCAGGGGTCTTCGTATTGGCCAGAGAGCCAAACGGAGAGTCTTCGGCAAGAACCAAGGAACACAGCACCAAAAGTACAGTTATAAAACGTCGCATCAAAAACCATCTATACAAAAACTTGTTTTATAAAAATACAAAAAAATGATTTGGAAAATCACGTAACTGCAATAAATTCAACGAATTACGGACTTTTGAGATTAATCGCACAAACGCGGAAAAATCAATCGGGGGTGCGCAGGATGATAATCATTTCCACGGTCTTTGCTTTTCTCGTAACAAAAAAAGCCCGGCCTTTGCTTTTTCTCGTAACAAAAAAGCCCGGCCTTTCGACCGAGCTTTTTAAAGCTTTCGCCTTGAGGTGCGCTATCGCTAGCGCCCATCAGATTAGTTCTTGCTTTCGCCTTCGACCATGTCGACAGCTTCCGGCTTTGCAGCGTCAGCAGTCTTCTTGGTCTTCACAACGATTTCGTCTTCGACGAGACCGATGAGAGCCATTTCGGCAGCGTCACCAGCGCGGTTCGGGCCGAGCTTCAGGATACGGGTATAACCACCGTTACGAGAAGCATAGCGAGGACCGATAGTGTTGAACAAATCCTGGAGAACCTTCGGGTCCATCACGAAGCGAGCTGCTTCACGACGTGCAGAAAGGTCACCCTTCTTTGCATAAGTAATCATGCGATCCACATAGCCGCGAACGAGCTTGGCCTTGTGGAGAGTGGTGCGCACATAACGGTTGCCCTGTTCGGCTTCCATGCCCTTACCGATGATGGAAGTGGCAAGAGCGCGGAGGATGGCACGCTTGTGCTGGGCGTTAACGCCGAGTTTCTTGTTTTTTACACCGTGTCTCATTGTTTAATCCTTCAAGTAGTCATCGACGTCCATGCCAAAGCTGAGGCCCATGGAGGTCAATACTTCGTTAAGTTCAACCAAGGACTTGCGACCGAAGTTCTTGTATTTGAGCATATCGCCTTCCTTGTTACGCACAAGTTCGCCAACGGTATGGATGTTTGCCATACGGAGGCAGTTGCTGGAGCGAACAGAGAGTTCCAGGTCGTCCACACGGGTGCGGAGGAGCTGGGCGATGCGCTGACGTTCTTCATCCATTTCAAGTTCTTCAGGAGATTCGAGATCGCCTTCGAAGTTGATGAAGATTTCCAGATGGTCCATGAGGAGCTTTGCAGCGTATGCAAGAGCGTCTTCAGGATCGATGGAACCGTCAGTAGTAATCTCAAGTTCCAAACGGTTGTAGTCCGTCTTTTGGCCAACGCGGGTATCGCTGATGTGCATAGCGACTTTCTGCACCGGGTTGAAGTTTGCGTCCATAGCAATGACTCCAATCGGAGCGTCCTTGTCCTTCAATTCGTCAGCAGTGACATAGCCACGGCCGCTGGAAATCTTGACTTCCAGAGACAAAGATGCGTTTCCGTTCAGAGTTGCAATATGAACGTCCGGTGTCAGAATTGCGACATTCGGATTTTCCATGAAGTCCTTAGCAGTGACTTCGCCGTCGCCGGACATGTCCAGGCGGAGGGTTTCGTCATGGTCGGACAGGAGCTTTACGCGGATGCTCTTAAGATTCAGGATAATGTCGGTGACATCTTCCTTGACACCCGGAACAGTAGAAAATTCCTTGTCAACGCCTTCAATTTTCACGGAGACAATAGCTGCGCCCTGCAGAGAGGAGAGGAGCGAGCGACGGAGTGCGTTACCGAGGGTGATACCCCAGCCACGTTCCAAGGCTTCTACGACAAACTTTGCGTAGCGGCCGTCTTCGCCGGTCTCAACTTTCTGGAAGCTGCGCGGCATCTGAAGTGATTTCCACATCATTGGCGATACCTCTTTTAATTAGACTCTTCTCTTCTTTTTAGGACGGCAACCATTGTGCGGAACGCCCGTCACGTCTCGAATAGAGAGAACTTCGAGGCCCGCATTCTTGATAGCACGGACAGCGGATTCACGACCACCACCTGCACCCTTGACGCGGACATCCACCTTGCGCATACCGAGGTCGAAAGCCTTGTGAGCAGCGACTTCTGCAGCGAGCTGGGCAGCAAACGGAGTGCTCTTACGAGAGCCCTTGAAACCGGAGTTACCGGGAGAGCCCCAAGCTACAACGTTACCGCGAGCATCGGTGATAGAAACGATTGTGTTATTGAAGGAAGCGAAAACGCAGGCAATGCCCTGAACGTCAATACGCTTCTTGCCCTTCTTGACCTTGACTTCTTCAGCAGCCGGAGCTTCGACAGCGGCAGCAGTTTCATTAATTACTTCTTCAGCCACGATAAGACTCCTTACTTCTTCTTGTTAGCCACAGTTTTCTTCGGGCCCTTACGAGTACGGGCATTGGTGCGGGAACGCTGACCGCGGACCGGGAGGCCCTTGCGGTGACGCAAACCACGATAGCAGCCAATATCCTGCAAACGCTTAATGTTCAAGGTAACTTCTGCGCGAAGCTGACCTTCCACAGAGTATTCATCTTCGAGGAGATGACGGATCTTACCCTGTTCTTCTTCAGTCAGGTCGTCACACTTCTTGTTCTTGTCAATGCCCAACTGAGCACAGACCTTATTAGCGGTGAACAGACCGACACCATAGATAGCCGTCAGACCGTATTCAACAGTCTTGTTTCTCGGCAAATCGACACCAGCGATACGTGCCATACGATCTCCTTATCCCTGCTTCTGCTTGTGACGGGGGTTCTTCGAACAGATGATGCGCAATACACCCTTACGACGGATGATCTTGCAGTTTTCACATCTGGGTTTGATGGAGGCTTTGATTTTCATAGGTTTGACCTTCTTTGAAAATACCTATTACTTGTAACGGTATGTGATTCTTCCACGATTGAGGTCGTAGGGAGAAATCTCAACCAACACTTTGTCGTCCGGCAAAATTCTAATGAAATGCCGACGCATCTTTCCTGAAACATGGGCCAGAATTTCGTGACCATTTCCGAGTTGAACGCGGAAGAAAGCGTTGGGGAGAGCCTCCAACACAACACCTTCTACTTGAATTCCTTCTTCTTTAGCCACTAGGATGCCATCCTGCCGCGAATGCGGCCACGTTTCAAGAAACCTTCATAATTCTTGGTATGCAATTGAGCTTCGAGCTGACGAAGTGTATCAAGTGCAACACCAACCACGATCAAGACCGAGGTGCCCCCAATATAGAAACTCATATTGAGTGCGTCTTTCAAATACCAGGGACCAACGCTAATAAAAGCGAGATAAAGGGCACCGGGCAGAGAAATTCTGGTCAAAACATGGTCAATGTATTCTGCTGTCTGCTTACCTGGGCGGACTCCCGGGATAAAAGCTCCAGATCTCTTCAGGTTTTCTGCAATATCATTCGGGTTGTACTGAATTGCAGTGTAGAAGAACGTGAAGAAAATGATCAAGAGAGCATCTATCACACTATAGGTCACATGACCGGGGATAAATGCAGCAGCAAAAGCCTGCATAGCGGACACGTTCGGGAACCAAGATGCAATCATTGCTGGAATGAACATGATGCAGCTGGCGAAAATTACAGGGATCACGTTAGCGGTATTCACCTTGAAGGGCAAATAGCTAGACTGACCACCTACAACCTTACTTCCGACGGTTCTACGAGGACTTTGGAGCGGAATGCGACGGTTCGCCTGCTCAACAAAAACGATAAAGCCAACAATCAGGACCACCATTGCCAGTATGAATACTTCAATGGCGAGGGGCTGAATGCCTTCTCTAAACATTTCTGTTTCGGCAAGGACGGCCCTTGGGAGACCGCCGACGATACCGGCGAAGATGATAAGAGAAATACCATTACCCACACCGTGCGAAGTAATCTGTTCGCCAAGGTACATCACGAAGACCGTACCAGCAGTGAAGGTCAGGGTAGCCAAAAGGCGGAAACCAAGGACACCGGCGCCAGTAGAGAAGTCGTCGACGAGGACGGAGACATTCGCACCAGTAGCCGTGGTTACCTTTAATGTGGAAAGCCAAACGGAAATACCCCATCCCTGCAAGAGGCAAAGAACCACTGTAAAGTAACGGGTATATTGGTTCAACTTAGCACGTCCTTCCTGGCCTTCCTTCTGCAAAGTCTGGATGGCAGGAATAACGGATCCCATCAACTGGATAATAATGCTTGCGCTAATGTAGGGCATGATACCCAAGGCAAACACGGTAGCCTTAGCAAAGGCACCACCAGTGAAGGAGTCGTACAAGCCGAACAAATTATTCGAGTTACGGAAGAATTCAGCAAGGATTGCAGAATTCACACCGGGGATGGTGATGTGAGCGCCAATACGATAAACGATCAAAAGACCAAGCGTAAAAAGCAACTTCTTACGCAGGTCTTCAATCTTGAAGGCATTGACAAACGCATCAATAGCTTTCTTGAGAGCTTCCATTAGATGATCTCGACTTTGCCGCCAGCAGCTTCGATGAGGCTCTTAGCCTTTTCGCTGATAGCGTTAACCTTGACATTGATAGCCTTATCGACAGCACCGAATGCGAGAACCTTGATGGGTTCTTCAACATTGCGAACCATGCCGAGGTCGAACATGACCTTAGCGTCGAATTCGGTTGCGCTTGCAGAAGCGAGCTTCTTCAAGTTAACGATCTGGTATTCGAGACCAGCGTGCTTGAAGCCGCGCTTCGGAATGCGGCGGTGAATCGGCATCTGGCCGCCTTCGAAAGCGACACGACCGGCCTTAGCACTCTTACGAGCGCCAGCACCCTTCTGACCACGGCCAGCAGTGGTGCCCCAACCGGAACCCGGACCACGACCGATACGCTTGCGCTTAACGACCTTAGCCTTGCCAGGATTGAGTGTATTGAGTTCCATCTTAGATCTCCTCGACCTTGACCATGTCAGCCACGGCATTGATCATGCCCTGGATGGAGGGGGTCAGATTGTGTTCAACAGATTGTCCGATCTTGCGGAGGCCGAGTGCAGCAACGTTTGCACGGTGCATCGGGAGACGACGGACAGTACCCTTGATCAAAGTAATACGAACTTTCTTCATTGTATTACCCCTTAGGCGTTAGCACCGCGCAGTGCAGCGCAGTCCTGTTTGTTCTTCTGAGCCAAGAGACCTTCGACGCAAGCGCGTACGACAGTGCTCGGGTTGGAAGAACCGTGAATCTTAGTGAGGATGTTGCGCACACCAGCGAGTTCGAGAACTGCACGTGCAGCAGCACCAGCGATAACACCGGTACCCGGAGCAGCCGGCATCAAAAGGATGCGAGTTGCACCGCTCTTGACTTCGATGTCGTGCGGGATGGTGCCGTCCAGGAGCTGGACTTCAACGATGTTGCGCTGAGCGGCTTCGGTACCCTTACGGATAGCTTCGGAAACTTCCTTAGCCTTACCGAGACCAACACCAATCTTGCCGTTCTTGTTGCCAACGACAACGAGAGCGGAGAAAGACATACGACGACCGCCCTTAACGGTCTTGGCGCAACGGTTGATGTGTACAACCTTGTCTTCAAATTCAGAAACTTGAGCTTCGCGTTCCAAAGTGTACCTCGTATTAGAACTTCAAGCCGCCTTCACGAGCACCTTCTGCAAGGGCCTGAACGCGACCATGATAGATGTAACCGCCGCGGTCGAAGACCACGGATTCAATGCCCTTGGACTTTGCGACTTCAGCAATCAAGAGACCGAGCTGCTTGCTCTGTTCGGACTTGGTCATTTCGCCATACTTAGCCTGGAATTCCTTGGAAGTAGTGGTGAGCTGAACAAGAGACTTGTTGTTGACGTCGTCGATGATCTGGGCAACCATGTGAGACAGAGAACGGCGAACAGCCAAACGAGGGCTTTCTGCAGTTCCGACAACAGACTTGCGTACGCGTTCATGGCGTGCGATTCTGGACTGGATTCTTTTTTTAGCAATTGCAGTCATAATTTACCCTTATTTACCTGTCTTCTTACCCTGCTTGCGACGGACAATTTCGCCTTCGTACTTAATGCCCTTGCCCTTATACGGTTCAGGACGACGGTACTTGCGAATTTCTGCTGCAGCCTGGCCAACCTTCTGCTTATCGATGCCGGAGATGGAGATCTTCAGCGGATCAACAGCCTTCAGTTCAACGCCTTCCGGTGCCTTGTAGATAACCGGATGAGAGAAACCGAGAACGAGGTTGAGGTCCTTGCCCTTCTGTTCAACACGGTAGCCAACGCCAACGATTTCGAGAGTCTTCTGGAAACCCTTGGTCACGCCTTCGACCATGTTAGCAACGAGAGCACGGGTGGTGCCATGAATTGCACGAGAGAACTTCTGGTCATCCGGACGAGTGAAGGAGAGCTTGTCGCCATCGAGATTGATCTTGATCAATTCGTGAACGTCGACTTCGAGCTTGCCCTTCGGGCCTTCGACCTTGATGTTCTGACCATTGACGGCGATTTTAACGCCAGCCGGGATGTTGATAATAGCTTTACCGATACGGGACATCTTTACCAAACCTTTGCGATGACTTCACCGCCCACATTTTCCTTGCGAGCTTCGTGGTCAGTCATGACGCCTTTAGAGGTGGAGATGATAGCATAACCGAGGCCATTGCGAACACGCGGGAGCTTAGCTGCGTCAACATAGTGACGAAGACCCGGCGTAGAAACGCGCTGAATGCCCTGGATAGCGGATTCACCGTTAGTGTAGCGGAGGAGGACCTTGAGGATGCCCTGCTTACCGTCTTCAACTACGACGAACTTCTTAATGAAACCTTTTTCCTGCAACACGCGAGCGATTTCACGCTTCAGGTTGCTGGCAGGAATGTCCACCACGGGGAGCTTTGCCGTAGAGGCATTGCGGATACGGGTGAGCATATCGGCGATAGGATCTGTCATTGCCATGAGTATACTCTCCTTACCAAGACGACTTAGTGATACCGGGGATTTCGCCGGCGAGTGCCATTTCGCGGAAGCAAATACGGCAAAGGCCAAAGCGGCGCATAAAGGCGTGCGGCCTACCGCAACGCTTGCAACGGTTGTACCCACGAACGGTATACTTCGGAGTACGCTTGCATTTTTCAATCATTCTTGTGCTTGCCATGGTATTACCTTACTTGCGGAAGGGGAGTCCAAGTTCTTCGAGCAGTGCACGGCCTTCTTCGTCGGTCTTTGCAGAGGTAACGAAGGAGATGTCCATACCGAAAGTACGAGAGATCTTGTCGATGTCGATTTCGACGAAGATGGTCTGTTCCTTAATGCCCAGGGTGAAGTTACCCATGCCATCAAAGCCACGACGTGCGAGACCACGGAAGTCACGGACACGCGGGAGGTTGATGTTGATAAAGCGATAGAGGAAGTCCCACATGTTGTCACCATGGAGAGTTACCTTAGCACCGATACCGATACCTTCACGGAGGTGGAAGTTAGCGATAGCCTTCTTAGCGTTGGTAACTACAGCCTTCTGACCAGTGATAGCGGTCAGGGTATCAGCAGCTTCGTCAAGAATCTTGCGGTTCTGAGCAGCTGCGCCAACACCCATGTTGACGACGATCTTCTGGAGACGGGGAATTTCCATCACGTTCTTGTATGCAAACTTCTGCTGCAAGGCCGGGACGACTTTTTCGAGATAGAATTGCTTCATCTGGTTCATAGTTATACCGCCTTACCGGTTTTGACACTCACGCGGACAGCCTTCTTACCGGCTTCACGAACGATGCGAGTGCGAACAGGAGTGTTGCCTTCGAGGAGCATCACGTTGGAAATGTCGATCGGCAATTCCTTTTCAATGATGCCACCAGTCTGGTTGGTCTGGCTCGGCTTTTCGTGACGCTTGCAAACGTTGACGCCGCTAACGGTCACCTTGCCGCCCTTGACACTGATCACGGTGCCGGTCTTGCCCTTGTTGGCACCGGAAATCACCTTGACGTTATCATTTTTCTTAATGTTAGCCATTAGAGAACCTCAGGTGCGAGGGAGATGATCTTCATGTACTTCTTGTCGCGGAGCTCACGAGCCACCGGTCCAAAAATACGGGTTCCACGCGGTTCACCTTCCTTATTGATGAGAACCACTGCATTGTCGGAGAAACGGATAAGCGTTCCATCCGGACGTGCGATTTCCTTACGGGTGCGGACGACTACTGCGTCTGCCACGGAACCCTTCTTCACCTTGCTCTGGGGGATAGCGTCTTTAACGGCTACCTTGATGACATCACCGATGCTTGCATAGCGACGGTTTGTGCCACCCAAAACACGGATGCAGGCGACTTCCTTGGCACCACTGTTATCGGCCACGACGAGTCTGGTTTCTTCTTGAATCATATTCGCCTTACTCCAAAAAGATTATTTCTTCTTTTCCACAATGCGAACCAGGCGCCAGCGCTTAGTTGCAGAGAGGGGACGAGTTTCCATGATTTCTACCAGGTCACCTTCTTCGGCTTCATTGTTTTCGTCATGAGCCTTGAGCTTCTTAGTAGTAGTCATGATTTTGTTGTACATCGGGTGACGCTTGCGGTTTTCAACCACAACCGTGATGGTCTTATCCATCTTGTCAGAAGAGACAACGCCCTGCTTAACCTTACGAAGGTTTCTATCCATTTCCTGCTCCTGCCTGGCTTAAGCCTTGGCCTTTTCGGTGAGGATGGTCTTGATTCGAGCGATATCCTTGCGGGTAAGCTGAATCAAAGAGGGTTTTTCCAAGTTACCGAGCTTAGCAGCCATGCGGTAATTGAACAGATCGAGATTCAACTGGGCCAGCTTTTCCTTGAGCTGGTCAACGCCCAGTTCCTTTAATTCACGTGCCTTCATTAGATCTCCGATTCTTCGATGATTTTGCACTTGAGGGGGAGCTTCTGAGCTGCCACGTGGAGAGCTTCCAGTGCCAGTTCGCGTTCTACACCACCCATTTCGAAAATGATGCGACCCGGGAGGATTACGGCTGCCCAGAATTCGACAGCGCCCTTACCCTTACCCATACGAGCTTCTGCAGGATGGCGAGTAATCGGCTTGTCGGGGAAGACGCGGATCCAAACGCGGCCACCGCGCTTGATCTTACGAGTCATGGCGATACGAGCAGCTTCAATCTGACGAGCAGTGAGCCAGCACTTTTCGAGAGCCTGAATGCCGAATTCGCCGAAGGCGATGGAGTTGCCGCGAGAGGCGACGCCCTTCATGCGGCCTTTCATCTGCTTACGATGTAATGTTCTTTTAGGACTCAGCATATATTACTTCTCTCTCTTGTTATCGGACATGACGTCCTTACCAATCTTTTCACCGTGCATGATCCACACCTTGATACCGATAGCACCGTAAACGGTCTTAGCGATAGAAGTTGCGTAATCAATGTCTGCACGAAGAGTGTGCAGAGGCACGCGGCCTTCAGCATACTTTTCAACGCGGGCAATTTCGGCACCACCGAGGCGACCGCCGCACTGCACCTTGATACCTTCCACACCCATACGCATAGCGGACTGGATGGCGCGCTTCATAGCACGACGGAAGGAAATGCGCTTTTCGAGCTGGCGAGCGATGTTTTCAGCAACGAGCTTAGCATCGGCTTCGGGACGCTTGATTTCCTGGACGTTAATATAGATTTCTTTTCCGGTGAGGAACTGGAGTTCGCCCTTCAGCTTCTCCAATTCTTCGCCCTTTCGACCGATAACGATACCCGGGCGAGCGGTAAAGAGGTTAACATTCACCTTCTTGACGGTACGTTCGATGCCAACCTTGGAAAGGGAAGCATGTTCGAAGCGCTTCATCAAGTAGCGACGGAGCACGATGTCTTCATAAAGAAGATCGGCAAACTTGTCTTCGGCATACCACTTGGATTCCCAGCCGCGGATAACGCCAAGACGAAGACCATTCGGATGAGTTTTCTGACCCATTGTAATTACTCCTTGTTGGCCACAACGACTGTGATGTGAGAGAGCGGCTTTTCGATACGGAAAGCACGACCCTGGGAACGCGGATGGATGCGCTTCATGATGGTTGCACCGTCAGCAGTGATGGTCTT
This sequence comes from Fibrobacter sp., assembly GCA_024399065.1. Classification (NCBI taxonomy): domain Bacteria; kingdom Pseudomonadati; phylum Fibrobacterota; class Fibrobacteria; order Fibrobacterales; family Fibrobacteraceae; genus Fibrobacter; species Fibrobacter sp. The sequence goes on from JAKSIB010000026.1 coordinate 48,010, forward strand.
GATGACCAGTTCTTCTGCGGCAACCGGAGCGGCAGACTTCTGCTTGAAGTTAGCAACAGCGGACTTCAAAGCATTTTCTACCAGGGGAGCGCCCTTGGTCTGCGTGTGGAGGATGGAAAGCATTGCGAATGCTTCTGCAACGGACTTGCCGCGAACCAGGTCGACAACGCGACGCAGCTTGCGAACACCGTAGCGAACGTTTTTCACTTTAGCGACAGCTTGCATTATTTCTTGCCTCCAGCAGCTTCAGTCTTACGGTGGCCCTTGAATGTACGGGTCATAGAGAATTCACCGAGCTTGTGACCGACCATGTTTTCGGTAACATAAACCGGGATGAACTGCTTGCCGTTATAGACGGAGAAAGTGAGACCGACCATATCGGGAATGATGGTAGAACGACGAGACCAGGTCTTGATGGCCTGCTTCTTGTCGGAACCAGCCATTGCCTGAGCTTTGACGAGAACGTGGGAATCCACGAACGCACCTTTCTTAAGGGATCTGGACATGAATTAGGCCCTCTTCTGACGACGACGTACGATGAAACGATCGGTACGCTTATTGTTACGAGTTTTAGCACCCTTAGAGTTCTTACCCCAAGGAGAGCAGGGATGACGACCACCAGAGGTACGACCTTCACCACCACCAAGGGGGTGATCGACCGGGTTCATAACGACACCACGGACGGCCGGACGCTTACCGAGCCAACGAGAACGGCCAGCGGAACCAGAGGATTCATTCATGTGATCGATATTGGAAACCTGACCAACGGTAGCGAGGCAGTCTTCAGAGATGTAGCGAACTTCGCCACTCGGGAGACGAACCTGGCAGAGCTTGCCGTCCTTAGCAACCAGTTCTGCACCGGCACCAGCGGAACGAGCAATCTGAGCACCCTTGCCCGGCTTCATTTCGATGTTGTGGATAATGGTGTTCAGCGGGATTTCGCGAATCGGCAATGCGTTACCGACGCGGAATTCTGCGCCTTCACCAGAGTTCAGGACATCGCCGACCTTGATGCCAGCCGGAGCGATGATGTAAGCACGCTTACCGTTTTCGAACTTAACGAGAGCGATACGTGCGGTACGGTTCGGATCGTATTCGATTGTTTCGACAGTGCAGGAGATACCAGCGGACTGACGCTTGAAATCGATGAGACGATACAACTTCTTGTGACCACCACCGCGACGGCGGGAGGTGATTTCACCGGCGTTGTTACGGCCAGAGCTACGCTTGATGCCCTGGGTAAGAGCCTTGAACGGCTTATCAGCAGTGATTTCCTTGCGGTCACCAATCTGCTTGTAACGAAGCGTCGGGGTAAGCGGGCGATAAGACTTCAGACCCATGATTATACTCCTTCGAACTCAGCGATGGACTGACCGGCCTTCAAAGTGATGTAGGCCTTCTTCCAGTTGGACTTCTTGCCAGCA